>CANHEC010000386.1 GCA_947459455.1 Chitinophagaceae bacterium | reverse complement strand
CGCAAATTTTTTTTGGCATCATCGCTGTAGCCCGCTTCGATTTCGTTGTACGGCCGATCTAGCGCCAGCACCAAATTGGTACGTAGCCATGTGCTGCCGGCTGAGGTGGTGGGTAGCTGGTCGGCTTCGTTTAAATCGAGGGTGCCGTAGCGTAAAGTGCGGCTAAGAATCTTTATAAACGCTGCTGTGAGTACCTCGCCATTTTTGCTGCTGACGCCGCCTTGCGCCAGGCCCCAGGGCTGCCAGGCATAGGGCAGGCCCCATTTGCGTTTGATTGGCAGCGGCATCACGGCTTCGTAATCGCCGTACACCAGGCCCTGCCAGCCGGGGCACACCTTGTTCAGGTAGCCGCTCAGGCTATACAGCAGGCCGTTGGGTGCTGCCTGTACGCAGGCATCCCAGCGTTGCTGATCGATATGCGCATGCGACAGACGTACTATGGCATTGGTGCTGGCCATGCGGCTAAAAGAGGGGAATCGGTAGGTTCTTTTTCAGCGCTGGCAGATCGAGGCTAAAGGTGAGCCGCTCCGTCCACCAGCGGGGGCCGCCGGCTCTGAAGGGATCGTTTACGCTATTAGGTTCCCGAAAGGCTTTGCTCTGCAGCATAGGATAGTATACATGCAGCACTTTGAGTACTGGAAAGTGGATACCAATGCTGTACAAAAATTTTGGATGCGTACTGCCTGGCCGCCACGGCGAAGATGAGGTGCCGAGGTCGGCAAAAATCTTCAAGGGCACTTTGAATGGTAGTACAGATAGCGGATTCAGCTTGGTGGGAATGTCGATGTCAAGATTGACGGCCGCCAGCCAATTGTCGAAGTAATCAGTGCCGGTAGGCTTGAGGCCGGGAATGACGGCGCTATAATCGCTGCGGTATTTAAAGCCGCCATCACGCATGGCTATTTGCCGCCCGCCAAGTGCAGCCGATTGGTTGCGGTCGATAAATGGATTACTGTATGTGTAGTCTTGCTGGCCGTTGGGCGCATACATGGTGAAGTGATAACGATAATGATCGTTGCGCAACTTTTCAGTACGCTCTGCCAGGTAGAAAATTTTTCCTGCAAATAGCCTGGCGGCTATGCCCTGCTCACCGGCGTTGTAGTTCAAAAAGAAATTGGCCTCGACGCTGGCCCGCACCAGCTGCTTTACCTGCTGCACCGTGGCTACTACCCGCCACGGGTACAGGCTGCGTGTTTGCTGCCAGCGCATGCTCACCTGAGGTATGAAGCTGGTACTGCTACCGGCTTTTACCGCATAAAAAAGCGTATCGCCCGGCGGTGGTGGTGTTGCAAAGCGCAGTTGCTCTTCGTTGATCAAAAAGGCACGCACATCAATGCTTCGTTCGATGGTACTGAGCGAATGGCGGCGCTTCAGTTGAAACGTGCCACCCAGTGTCAGCTTGTTGAAGCCGATGGTTAGTTTTTCATTGTTCAGGCCGGTGCCGCTATTGGTAGCAAACCTGGCCAGGCCGGCAAATACATTCACCCGGTGCACCCGGCCACTGCGTGGATACCAGTGATAATCGGCATGGCCATAGCCATTGATCCGCTGGCTGCCGGTGCCATACAGGGGCGCCAGCACATACTGCAGCGGTCGGGCTGGCACGTTGTAATTGTGTACGGCCAGGCCCAGCTGTGTACGGTCGTATTGGTTGAAGCCAACGATGGGCGCTACGCCAATATAGCGATAGCGATCCGACTCGTTGAAATTGAACAACAAAGTAGGTTTGGTAAGGGGTTTAGTGGCAGCAGGCAAGGGACCGGTGCGATGCAGGAGTGAAAAATGATCTTGCAACGATTGTCCCGTTTGCTGCTGTGCCAGTGTCAACAAATCGGTTTCGGCAGGATGCTTGAAACGCCATTGGCGATAATAGCTGTGCAGCAGACTATCGATGGCTTTGCTGCCAATTTTTTGCTCCAGCTGTTGCATCCAGTTGGCGGCTTTATTGTACTCCAGGCTATAGTGCGTCAGCGGCATTACGGTATCGGCAGCGCTGGCAATTGGGGCGTCTTTGCGCTGCTCCTGCAGGTAGCGCAGCAGTACTTCGGTGCCATCGGGTGGCATCTTCAAGTGCGCATTGCGCTGGCTTATTTCGCCATAGTAGCGTTGGTAGTAGCGTCGTTCCAAAAAGGTATTGATGCCTTCGTCCATCCATGCACTGCTGCGTTCGTTGGTAGCCAGTACTGCTTGCAGCCAGTTGTGGCCTATTTCGTGGGCTATGATGATGTCGAGTATCGTTTCGTTGCCACTCTTATCATTTAGCAGTGTTAGCATGGGATACTCCATGCCATCGCTTTGGCTGGCTGGCGAGGCTACCACGCTTACCTGCGGGTAGGCATAGCTGCCCAACTGCTGGCTATAAAAGCGAAGTGCCTGCTTACTAAAGCGCATGCTCTCCGACCAGCGCTTCTCATCTTCGGGCAGCACAAAGTTCCACACGTCTACCACTTTATCGGCCAGTGCACAGGTATCATACTTTACAGCAAAGCGTTTGTCGGCAGCCCACGCAAAATCGGTCACCTGATCGGCAGTATAATGCAGGGTTTTGGTTTGCCGGCTCGATGGCGGGTTGGTGAGCCGCGGGCCACGTTGCGTTTTGAACAGTTCTTTTTTGGCAGGTGCCGGCGCAGCAACAACCGCTGCACTGTGCTTGTGTTTTTTCAGCCAGGCTATTTCTGCGGCGTTTTGCAACTGGCCCGTGGCTGCTACCACATAGTTAGCCGGCAGCGTTATTTGCACATCGTAGCGGCCAAAGTTGTTGTAGTACTCGCCTGCAGAGAGATACGGCATTTCATGCCAGCCATCGGCATCGTACATGGCTACTTTGGGGTACCATTGGGTGGCTGCATAAAAACCATCGTAGTGACCACCGCGGCTTACCATACGTGGTAGCTGCACATGAAAAGGAGTGTGAAGCGCCACCTGCTGGCCGGGCAGCAGCGGCTGTGGCAGCAGCAGTTTTACAATGTCGATGTGCCGTGGATGATCCTCCAGTTGGGCCAGCTGGCCATTGGCCGTAAAGTTGATGCGGTTGATATAGCCGCGGTCGGCAGGTTTTGAAAAGTAAAAGCGGTTATCGTTTTCCAGCAGGGTTTGCTCGGCAAAGGCTGTCCGATCGTTTTTGTACGCATTGGGCCACAGGTGGATCCACAAAAAGCGAAGCGTATCGGGGCTGTTGTTGGTGTACGCTATGCGCACCTCACCATCCAGCGCATGGGTGGTATCGTTCAGGCGCACCTGCAGCTGGTAGTCGGCCTGCTGCTGCCAGTAGGGCTGGCGGCCTGCTGGCTGTGCGGCACACAGCAGTGGTAGCAGCCAGCAAATCAGCGCAAAGGCAAGTATTCTTTTCACGCCGAAAAAATACGTTGGAAATGCGGAATGCTGCCGCTTGAAAGGGTAAATTGTAGCACAGGGTACCCATCGCCTGCACAATCCTTTTGCCAATAGCACGGGCAGGCTATCTTCCCGTTTATTATTACCTCACTAACAGCT
>CANHEC010000385.1 GCA_947459455.1 Chitinophagaceae bacterium | reverse complement strand
TAAAATCATTGCCAACCCCAATTGCTCTACTATACAAATGGTGCTGGTACTAAAGCCGCTGCACGATCGGTATCGCATAAAGCGGGTAGTAGTGAGCACCTACCAGAGCGTGACGGGTACTGGCGTAAAAGCTGTTTCGCAGCTGATGAACGAGCGGCAGGGCGTGAGCGGAGAAATGGCCTATAAGTATCCTATTGATCTCAATGTCATTCCTCAGATTGATGTATTCATGGACAATGGCTACACCAAGGAGGAAATGAAAATGGTAAACGAGACCAAAAAAATCATGGGCGACGACAGCATTCGGGTAACTGCCACCACGGTTCGCATCCCTGTGATGGGCGGCCATAGTGAAAGCGTGAACATCGAATTTGAAAATGATTTCGATTTAGCAGAGGTACGAGCTTTGCTGGCCGCTGCACCAGGCGTAGTGGTAGAAGACGATCCTGCCAATCAGGTGTACCCCATGCCGCTGAATGCGCACGATAAGGACGAAACGTTTGTGGGCCGCATTCGCCGCGATGAAACCCAGCCTAATACACTGAACTGCTGGATAGTAAGCGATAACCTGCGCAAAGGCGCTGCTACCAATGCTGTGCAAATAGCTGAGCATCTGTTGGCAAGCGGCTTGCTGTAGGTTGGATTGACATCAGTTTTACCCATGCTGTGTGTGGTGTGCATAGCGGCCCGTATTTTGCAGCATACACCAAGCTTTCTTCAATCATCAAAACTCTCTTTGTTATGTCGTTCGTATCCGTTACTTCTCAGGTAGCTACTCCGCCACCCTCGGAGCAGGCTTCAGGCATCTCTTCGGCCGATATGATGCTGCTGATGATGGGCGCTGTAGCTGGTGCCAGCATGAGCAAAGCAGCCCGCCGCCAATATCGTCAGCTGCGCCGTAAACTAGTTTGGCAGGCCCTCAGCCAAAAGTTCAAGTCGGTGTTTAGCAAGAAACATCGATTTGGCGATACGGTAGCCGGTATGGATATGTGGCTATTCATTTTGCTGGCGGTAGTAGCAGCAGCTATTGGCGTGTGGTTGTTCGGCTTGTTTGGCTTTCTGGTTATTCTGGGCCTGGCCACCATCATTTACCTGCTGCTTCGCAATTAGGGTGCAAGCATACCGATGCATTTATAAACAAAAAGGGAAGCAGCTGCTTCCCTTTTTCTATTCTTCATGATCAAGCGCTCTGTTCAAAAATTGTATGAGTGGATACAAGGCAGCAAACTGTTTGACAATGTGGGCAGCCAGGCGCTGGCTGCTCAGGTACTCATCAGATAGCGGAGCAGATGCAATGAAGCTTTTCAGCTTCAGGTATTCAATCGCTTCATTGTCGGCTTCGTAGCCTTTGGGTGGTCGGGTTAGTACTACTTGTTCATTGCGTTCCAGGTCGCCAAAAACCTGCTTGAATGATTTTGCTTTCAGCAGCTGTTGCAAATCTGAAAAGCTGTAGTCGATTTCCTGTCGTATTTTCTTGAGTTCGGGGGCCATGGGCATCCATATACCACCGGCCATAAAGGCAGCACCCGGTTCTATGTGCAGGTAATAGCCAGCACAGTCGAGGGCTTTTTTGCCGCCTTTCGACAGGTACATGGCCATATTTGTTTTGTACGGTGCTTTGTTTTTGCTGAAGCGAACATCGCGGTTGATGCGAAACACGCAATCCTTGGGCTGCAGGTGCTGCAAGCTGCTGTCGAAAGCGGCCACACCCGCCAGCACATCGCCGGTCAGTTGTAAAAAATCGGCTTTGGCAGCCTCATATTTGGGCCGGTTGGCATCAAACCAGGGTTTGTTGTTGTTCTTTTTCAGTGCTGAAAGAAACTGTAGCGTAGCTTTTTGTAACATGGAACAGGTACTAGTTGGGGTAAAAAAAGTGCTTGGCAGAATAGCATTTACCAAACAGCTGTTGCTCAGTCTTGTTCGGCCGCCAGCAGTGCCAAAAACTCATCTTCTGTGAGTATAACAATCGTAGGAATCTTTTTTGCTTTTTCCAGCTTACTGCCGGCATCGGCCCCCACCACCAGGTAGTTCAGTTTGCTGCTCACGCCGCCCAGTATTTGCCCCCCTTTTTCTTCTACCTGCTGCTCGGCTTGCTGTCGCTTGAATTTTTCAAGGGTGCCTGTAAATAGAAACGATTTACCAGCCAGCTTTCCGCCGGCAGTAGTGGTGGTTTCCTGCTGCTGCAGGTTGAGCCCCAGGCTGGCCAGTTCGTCCAGCATGTGCAGGTTTTGCTCGTTGGCAAAAAAGCCTGCAATACTGGTCGCCACTTTCGGACCTACATCCTCCAATGCCAACAGCTGTTCGGCGCTACGTTCCCTCAGCTCGTTCAGGTGCTGTACCGAGCGGGCCAGGGTTTTGGCCATCGTTTCGCCCACGTGCCGTATGCCCAGGCCATATATCAGGCGGTGCAGCGGTTGTTGCTTACTGGCCTCCAGCGAGCTGCGCAGGTTGGCAATGGATTTGGCGCCAAAGCCATCGAGCTGCCCAATGGCTTCATAGTCCAGCTTGTACAGCCCGGGAATATCTTTGAGCAGCCCCAACTCATAAAAGCGGCGAACCTGCTGCTCGCCAAAGCTGCGAATGTCCAACGCGTCTTTACTTACAAAGTGAATGATGCGTTCCACCACCTGCGCCGGGCATTCAATATTGATGCAGCGCCACACGGCTTCGTCGGCTTCTTTGGCCAGCTGGCTTTGGCACACCGGGCACTGCGTAGGAAAATGGATCCGCTGCTCACCGCCGGTTCTTTTTTCAGGCAGCGATCGCACAATTTGCGGTATCACATCGCCGGCACGCTCTATCAGCACCTGGTCGCCCAGCATCAGGTCTTTTTCGGCTATGTAGTCCTGGTTGTGCATGCTGATGCTGCTAACCGTAACCCCTCCAATGCCTACGGGATCCAGCTTGGCCACGGGCGTAACTGCCCCTGTGCGCCCCACCTGAAACTCGACACTCCGCAGGGTGCTGATGGCCTGCCGGGCTTTGAACTTGTATGCAATGGCCCAGCGTGGGTGGTGGGTGGTTTGCCCCAACAGGTCCTGTTGTTGCAATGCATCCACTTTTATCACCATGCCATCTATTTCATACGGCAGCTCATCTCGCTGTGCTTCAAATGCCAGGCAGTAGTCTATCACCGCCTGAATGCCCTGCAGCACCCGCTTTTCCTGCTGTGGGCTTCTGAAGCCCAACTGCCACAGCATTTCCAGCATGCCGCTGTGGGTGGTAGGTACCAGCCCTTCGGTGGTAGTGGTATAAAAGGCCACATGGTAAAGGAATGCCTCCAGGTTGCGGCGGCCTACTTCCTGCGGATCTTTCATGCGCAGCGAACCTGCAGCCGCATTGCGGGGGTTGGCCAGTGGCGGAATGCCTTCTTCGGCCAATTTGCTGTTGTACAAGGCAAAGTTTTGCTTGCTCATCAGCACTTCGCCCCGTATTTCTACCTGCTGTATGCCATACCGGCTAAAGGCAGCAGTCAGTGGAATGCTGCGTATTTGCTTGCTG
>CANHEC010000384.1 GCA_947459455.1 Chitinophagaceae bacterium | reverse complement strand
GAGCTACACAGGCCAAATACAGCGGGCCCGCCAGCACATTTTTCCCCGTTGGGCCCAGGCTGTGTTTGCCGACTACCGCAGCATGGTCAGCCAGCAGCAGGCATGGCAACTGCTGCTGAGTGGCAGTCTGTACCTGCCCGGGCTGGCCCGCAAACACAATGTGGTGCTGACAGCCGCCTGGCAGGCCCGCGACACGCTGCGGCAGTATGCTTTTTCCAATTCGTTCCCGTTCTCGCGGGGGTACAGCAGCGTCAATTTTCCGCGGATGTGGCGGCTGGGGGCCAATTACCACTTGCCGCTGCTCTACCCCGAGTGGGGCTTTGGCCAAATGCTGTACCTGCTGCGCATCCGTGGCAATGCCTTTTACGACTACACGCAGGTAAAAAGCCTGCGCACCGGCCTGACCCGACCGTTTAGCACAGTAGGGGCGGAGCTGTTTTTCGATACCCGGGTGTGGAACCAACTGCCGGTCAGCTTCGGCATCCGGTACAGCCGCCTGCTCGATGCCGAACTGGGCATAGTGACCCGCCCCAACCAGTGGGAGTTCATTTTGCCGGTTAACCTATTTTAGCCAACCAAAAACCAAACGACATGCCAGCTGCCTTTGCCAAAATGACCAGCCAATTGAGGTACACGATGCGCTGCATAATGCTGTTGCTGGCAACGCCAGTACTACTACAGGCACAAACCAAAGCCGAGGAAAAAGCACAGGCTGCAGCGGCCGTAAAGGAGCGGGTAGAGGCCAAGGCGTATAAAATACGGGTGACGCAGGCCAGCACCCAGCGAGGCCGCACGGTGAACCTTACCAGCGACTATTTTATTGAGGTGAAGCCAGATACCGTACGCTGCGATCTTCCGTTTTTCGGCCGGGCTTTTGCCGGCAGCCCCTACGGCGGCGAAGGGGGTATTCAACTGCAAAGCAAAGATTTCGACTATGAAGTGGCACCCCGAAAGAAAGGTGGCTGGGCGGTGACCATCCGGCCCCGGGCTGACCGCGATGTGCGGATCATTAATTTATACATCGGCCCCGACGGTTACTGCACGGCTAATTTTACCCTCAACAGCCGGTCGCCTATGAGCTTTTTTGGCACGGTGGTCACCCGATAAGGGCTGTTTTGGCGCATTTTCATGCATTTTCAGGCTGTTTTTCCCGCTATTTACCGCTGCTTCTTAATAATTATAGCGGGGCATTGGTTGTTTTTTACTTGAAACTTCTATCTTTGCGCTCCCAAAAACTGTATGTCGAAGCAAGCACTCATTAAGCAGGATGGAATTATTGTAGAAGCGTTGTCAAATGCCATGTTCAGGGTTAGGCTTGAAAACGGGCATGAGATCATCAGCACCATCTCTGGCAAAATGAGGATGCACTACATCCGGATTTTGCCCGGCGATAAGGTAGGAGTAGAGATGAGTCCCTACGACCTGACCCGCGGCCGGATCATTTTCAGGTATAAATAAAGTATGCGCTGCCGCCGCTGACCGCCAAGCAGCCGTTTGATTTTTGAAACCAGCATAAAACCGAGAACGATGAAAGTTCGTGCATCAGTGAAAAAGCGTAGCGCAGACTGCAAAATTGTACGTCGCAAGGGCAAGCTTTACATCATCAACAAAAAGAATCCCCGCTTCAAGCAGCGCCAGGGATAAGTGAAGCGATTCAACTCTAACATTTCAAATTGTAACTGTATATGGCTCGTATTGCCGGCATTGATCTTCCGAAGAATAAGCGTGGTGAAATCGGTCTGACCTATATCTATGGTATCGGCCGCAGCACTGCTCAGTACATCCTTTCTAAGGCCAACATCGACTTCAATAAGCGTGTAAGCGCATGGGACGATGCTGACCTGAATGCTATCCGTACCATCATCAACGATGAACTGAAAGTAGAAGGTGCACTGCGCAGCGAAGTAAGCATGAACATCAAGCGTTTGATGGATATCGCTTGCTACCGTGGTCTCCGCCATCGGAAGGGTCTGCCCCTGCGTGGTCAGCGTACACGTACTAACAGCCGTACTCGTAAGGGCAAGCGTAAAACCGTTGCCGGTAAGAAGAAGGCCCCTAAGAAATAATAACCGGGTCGGGAGTGCAGTTCGTCTGTACTCTCGACTTTGTTATATAAAAGCCCGGCAAATTCCGGATCTCAGACTAAGCGCCTGAGGGAGGAAACTCCGGTTCCCGACTTGCCTTTCGGCAGTCCGGGATTATTTTTTTAACAAGACTACCTCCAAAACAAAATGGCAAAACAACAACAACAGCTGAGCGCCAAGGCGGCAGCTAAAAAGCGGGTGGTAAAGGTGGATACGTCGGGCGACGTACACATCAACGCTACTTTCAACAACATCATCATCAGCATTACCAACAAGCAGGGTCAGGTTATCAGCTGGTCAAGCGCTGGTAAAATGGGCTTCAAGGGTAGCAAAAAAAATACCCCGTACGCTGCCCAGGTAGCCGCTGCCGATGCAGCCCGTGTAGCTACTGAGGCTGGCATGAAGCGTGCCGATGTGCTGGTGAAAGGTCCTGGTAGCGGCCGCGAAGGTGCTATCCGTTCTATTTCGCAAAGCGGTATCGAAATCACTTCTATCAAGGACGTAACCCCGCTGCCGCACAACGGTTGCCGTCCTCCCAAGAAGCGCCGCGTATAAGTTCTTTGCAGAAACGATGAAAGCCGGCGGACGACTCAACCGGGTTTACCAGCGGCTTTCATCTTACAATACTTCCTGAACCTCCAATGGGAGCGGAAGGAAACAGGAGCCAACAGGTTTCATTTTTCAAAAGGGTGCCCGATTCATTTTTTACGATTTTTCACTGATCGACGCACCGAACGCTAAAAAAATCGAAATGAAAACAAACTATGGCACGTTACACAGGTCCTAAGACCAAAATCAGCCGCATTTTCGGCGAACCCGTTCTGGGTAATGGTAAGTATTTGGGGAAGAACAGCAATCCTCCCGGTCAGCATGGTGCAGCCCGCAAGCGCAAGCAGTTGGGCGAGTATGCCGTGCAGCTGAAAGAAAAGCAGAAGGCCAAGTATACCTACGGTGTACTGGAGCGTCAGTTCTACAAAACATTTGTAGAAGCTGCCCGCCGCAAGGGTGTAACCGGTGAAAACCTGATCAAACTGCTGGAAGCACGTTTGGACAACACTGTGTACCGCCTCGGCATTGCGCCCAGCCGTCCTGCTGCCCGCCAGCTGGTTAGCCACAAGCACATTAGTGTAAATGGCGAAGTAGTCAACATTCCTTCTTTCCAACTGCGTCCCGGCGATGTGGTGACCCTGGCTCCCAAGTCGGTGGAAAACCCTGCCGTGATCGGTCAGATGCGTGGCAAAAATGCCAAGTTCAACTGGCTGGACTGGAACGAAACTGAAAAGAAAGGAACGTTCATTGCTTATCCTGAGCGTGAGAGCGTGCCAGAAAACATCAAGGAACAACTGATTGTAGAATTGTACAGCAAGTAATGAATGCAAACCGCCGGTGAAAGCGCCAGCGGTTTCATTTTGTTTGTACAG
>CANHEC010000383.1 GCA_947459455.1 Chitinophagaceae bacterium | reverse complement strand
TTGGCTCTTTTGCCTTTATCCTTTTTTATGTGCTGGCCCTCGCCTTCAGCGATTTGCCTACTTACATCAAGCATCGCAACAATACCAGCTACACCAGCCTGGGTGCTTCCGGTGCAGTCGCAGCTGTGCTGTTTTCATTTATCATGCTGGCGCCATGGGAAACTATTTACCTGTTCGTCATTCCCATACCGGCCATTGTGTTTGCAGTGCTGTACCTGCTTTACTCGCAGTATGCGGCTCGCCGCGGTGGCGATGGCATCAATCATGATGCCCACATTTGGGGAGCAGTCTTCGGTATCGTTACCGTGTTGGTATTGGATCATGAAGCGCTTCCCCGATTCATTGAGCAGTTAAAGCATCCATACTTCAGATTTTAAGTACAAAAAGCGCCACCCGGCGCCAAACTATGCCGGTGTCCAGTGCAGTCGCAGCACTTGTCGGGTAGCTGCTGTCAGTTTGCAGCGGTCGTCTATACGTATGCCGGGCACCCACGCTATGCGCAGCGCCGATTCCAGTACCCATATCTTTCCTTTATCGGCCACCGATAAGCGCAGGTCTATCAGCACCCGCGACAGCTTCTTCTTTTTTTGCATGCCCAGCGGGTACAGGTAGTCGCCGGCTTTGCGGCGGCGCAATACCAGTGGCCATTGCAGCTCATCGGCATCCAGCCAGGCCTCATGCGCCGGCAGGTTTGGAATGTCTTTACCGGACATGGCCTCCGTATGCCAGCGCAGCTGCCCATCGGGCGTATGCAGGTTGCCTGCTGGCGTGGTTAGTACATAGGTGCTATGCGCTGCCTGCTCCCCACGAGGCATGGCTATCAGCCAGCGGCGATGGCGCAGCAAACGCCAGTGGTCATTTTCCAACATGGCTCCGCTGCGGGCCCGGCAAAGCTTCAGTACTTCGGGTACCTGCGCCGGCGCAAAGTGCAGGGGCTTTATCCACTCCCACACAATGGTATTGCGGGGCGATGCTTTCAGCAAAGCCAGTACCGGCACCCGTTGCTCAGAACCCTGCTGTTTTACCAGTTTCCGCAGTTGTTGCTGCACCGCTTGCTCGTACAGCATGGCCGCTTCATACAAGTGTTGCGCTGTTTGCTGCAGTTGGGGCACCGCCTGCGGAAACACCTGCTCTACTGCCGGCATAATGCTGTGCCGAATAGCATTGCGGGTGTAGTCGTCACTTGCATTGCTGCTATCTTCTACCCAGGCCAGTGCATGCTGCCGGGCGTAGTCCAGTACATCGGCTTTGCGGGCATAAACAAGTGGCCTGATGAGGCGCCCCTGCCGGGGCAAAATGCCCCGCAAACCGGCAATGCCGGTGCCACGAAAAAGGTGATGCAACAGGGTTTCGGCCGAATCGTCGGCATGGTGAGCAGTGGCTATCAGTGCTCCTTCTTGTGTAGCCAGTTCTTCAAACCAGGCATAGCGCAGTTGTCGGGCGGCTACCTGTTTGCTACACTTGTGCGTGGTTGCATATTCAGCGGTATCAAATCGCTTTACATGCAAGGGCACTTGCCAGTCGGCAGCCAGTTGGCGCACAAAATCCTCATCTCTTTCGCTTTCGGCGTCCCGCAGCTGAAAATTGGCATGCGCCATGCTAAAGGCGATGCCGCTACGGTGCAACAAATGACCCAGCACCACGGAGTCTACACCGCCGCTCATAGCCAGCAGCACCCTTGTGCTGGAAGGCGCCAGTTGGGCCTGTTCAAAAAACTGCTGAAAAAGCAGCGGCAAAGTGTCCGTCATAATTAAAGATCGGTCAGGTCTTCCCAGGCAGCCTGCAGTTCATTGTAGGCATGCATGTCTTTGGCTGCTTTGGCCACGGCCATGCCTTTTTCGTAGCAGCCAATGGCAGCTTCCCGCTCTGCCCGCCGCTCCAGCAGCTTGCCCAGGTGGTAGTAGCTGCCTATATAGCCTGGCTGGGCGGCCAGCAGGGTTTCAAAGTATTGGCGGGCAGTGGCATCGTCGCCCAGCTTGATATACTCCAGCGCCAATGCATGCTGCAAAAAAGCATCGCCCGGCTGGGCCTGCAGGTATTCTTTCAATTTCTCAATTCTTTGCATGCAGTAGGTCAAAAAATTCTCTCAAAATGGGGTTGGCAGTAAACCACGGGCTGCTATATTTGTAAATAGTTGCATAAACAACTATTTTTCTAAAACCAATTGTTTACCATATGAAAATCCTGGTGTGTATTAGCAAAACCCCGGACACGACGGCAAAAATAGCCTTCACCGACAACAACACGAAGTTTGCCGAAGCGGGGGTGCAGTATATCGTAAACCCTTACGATGAATGGTATGCCCTGGTACGGGCCCTGGAACTGAAAGAAGCTGGTGTAGCCACCCACGTGACCCTGGCCACCGTAGGCGGTGCCGATGCCGAACCCATTATGCGCAAGGCGCTGGCCATTGGTGGCGACGATGCCGTGCGCATTGATGCCGAAGGCGCCGACAGTTTTTTCATTGCCACGCAGCTGGCCGAAGTGGCTCGCAGTGGCGGCTACAGCCTGGTGCTCACCGGCAAAGAAACCATTGACTACAACGGCAGCAGTGTGGGTGGTATGATAGCCGAACTGCTGGACCAACCCTACGTAAGCCTCGCCACCAAGCTCGACATCAGCGGCGATACCGCTACCCTGCACCGCGAAATAGAAGGCGGCGAAGAAAAGCTGCAGGCCAGCCTGCCGCTGGTAGTAAGCTGCCAAAAAGGAATGGCCGAGCAGCGCATCCCCAACATGAAAGGCATTATGGGCGCCCGTACCAAGCCACTGGCTGTACAAGCACCGGTGGCAGTAGACGCCCTCACCTCGGTAGTAGCTTTCGAAATGCCGCCGGCCAAAAGCGGCGTGAAGCTGGTAAGTGCCGATGCACCCGAAGAACTGATACGCCTGCTGCACGAAGAGGCCAAGGTGATATAAAGGCCAACAGCAGCGGGGAATATTTGTGCCCCGGCAGCTGTGCTACTATTTGGCCATGTTGTGTCACTCCCTTCGCAAGCCGTGCATATCTCTGCTCTTCTACGTCTTCATTCACCATTCATCATTCACCATTCAACATTACTCGTCATGGTTCTCATATTCGCCGAACAGTCCGAAGGTCAAATCAAAAAAGCTTCGCTGGAAGCCATCAGCTATGGTAGCCGGGTGGCCGCCCAACTGGGTGTAGCCGCCGAAGCCGTGGTGCTGGGCACTGCCCACAACCTGGAAGCGCTGGGTGCCTACGGTGCCACACGTGTACACCACGATGCCAACCCCGTTTTCGATCAGTTTGATGCCCAAACCTATACGGCCGCCCTGGCCACCCTGGCGCAGCAGGCTGGTGCTTCTGTCATCGTATTCAGCCACGGTGCGGCCGGCAAGTCGATAGCGCCGCGGCTCAGTGCCCGCCTCAAGGCTGGTCTGGTAGCAGGCGCCATTGCCCTGCCCGATACCAGCAATGGCTTTGTGGTAAAAAAGAATGTATTCAGCGGCAAGGCCTACGCCAATGTAGCCGTGCATTCAGCTGTCAAAAT
>CANHEC010000382.1 GCA_947459455.1 Chitinophagaceae bacterium | reverse complement strand
GGACCCCTACCATCGACAACAGCTGGCGCTTTTTCCCACCTGAAACCACCAAGGGGCTTACTTTTCAAAAAATCATCCCCCACCCAATAAAACCAGCATCCCACAGCTCCCAATCACTCAAATCCTATTTTTACCGGACAGCAGTGAATCAGAAATCTCAAATCACCAATCCGCAATCCTCACTAGGCGGTGGCTTCTTCCATGTAGCTCGATACGGGCTCGCAGGTACAAATCAGGTTGCGGTCGCCATGGGTATTGTTGACCCGGCTCACCGATGGCCAGAATTTGTTTTGCGCTACGTAGGGCAGCGGATAGGCAGCCTGCTGGCGGGTGTAGGGGCGGGTCCACTCATTGGCCACTACCACGGCCTGTGTATGCGGCGCATGTTTCAGCGGGTTGTTGGCCTTGTCCATCTTACCTTCTTCGATGGCCCTGATCTCTTCACGAATGGCCAGCAGCGCATCGCAGAAGCGGTCGAGTTCGCCGAGGTCCTCGCTTTCGGTAGGCTCTATCATGATGGTGCCCGGTACCGGGAAGCTCATGGTAGGTGCATGGAAGCCATAGTCCATCAGGCGCTTGGCCACGTCTTCGGCTTCGATGCCGGCGGTGTTTTTAAAAGGCCGCAGATCCACGATGAACTCGTGGGCGCAGGTGCCCTGGCTGCCGGTGTACAAAATGGGGAAATGCGCCTGCAGGCGGGCCCGCATATAGTTGGCGTTCAAAATGGCGTATTCGGTGGCTTTGCGCAGGCCTTCGGCGCCCAGCATGCGGATGTACGCATAGCTGATGAGCAGGATAGAAGCCGAACCAAACGGAGCTGCACTTACTGCCCGGATATCGCCTTCGCCCACGGTGCTTTCGTCGCTGGGCAGGTTCATAAAGGCATCTTTCAGGTGGCTGCGGAAGCAAATGGGGCCCATGCCGGGGCCGCCACCGCCGTGCGGAATGGCAAATGTTTTATGCAGGTTCAGGTGGCACACATCGGCACCAATGGCTGCCGGCGAAGTGAGGCCCACCTGGGCATTCATATTGGCGCCATCCATGTACACCTGGCCACCGTGGGCGTGTACAATGTCGCAGATTTCCTTCACGGTTTCTTCGAAGATGCCGTAGGTGCTGGGGTAGGTGATCATGGTACCGGCCAGCTGCTGGCTGTACTGTTCTGCCTTGGCTTTGAAATCATCCAGATCGATGTAGCCGTTGTCCAGCGCCTTTACCACCACCACTTTCATGCCGGCCATTACAGCACTGGCGGGGTTGGTGCCGTGGGCGCTAATGGGGATGAGCATGATATTGCGATGCTGATCGCCCTGGCGCAGGTGGTAATTGCGAATGGCCAGCAGGCCGGCGTATTCGCCCTGGGCGCCACTGTTGGGCTGCAGCCAGCAGTAGTCGAAACCGGTTACCGCACACAGGTACTCGTTCAGCTGGGTCATCATTTGGCGGTAGCCACCAGCCTGTGCTGCCGGTGCCAGCGGGTGCATATTGCTCCAGTGCGCCCAGCTCAACGGCATCATTTCGGTAGCCGCATTCAGCTTCATGGTGCAGCTGCCCAGGCTGATCATGCTGGTGTTCAGGCTCAGGTCCTTGTTTTCGAGGCTTTTGATGTAGCGCATCATCTGGCTCTCACTGCGGTGGCTATTGAACACCGGATGGGTGAGATAATCGCTGGTGCGTACCGCAAAGCTGGGGATGTTGTCGAGTGCAGCATCGTCGGAGAAGCTCACAGAAGCGCTTTCCAGCCCCCTGGCTTCTGCAAAAATGGTGGCCAGGTCCAGCACGTCCTGCTGGGTGGCGGTCTCATCCAGTGCTATGCTCACGCTGCCGGCCTGGTACCACAGGTTGATGCCAGCAGCATCGGCCAGTTGGCGAATGGCAGCGGTGTCGGCCACGGCCACGGTGATGGTATCGAAATAGTGGCCCGACAGCAGCTGGTAGCCCATCTCCTGCAGGCTTTCGGCCAATACTTTGGTCAGCAGGCTTACCCGCTTCGCAATGTTTTTCAGGCCTTCGGGGCCATGGTATACGGCGTACATGGCCGCCATATTGGCCAGCAGGGCTTGTGCGGTGCAAATATTGCTGGTGGCTTTTTCACGTTTGATGTGCTGCTCACGGGTTTGCAGCGCCATGCGCAGGGCCCGCTGGCCGGTGGCATCAATGCTGATACCAATGATGCGGCCGGGCATGGCCCGCTTAAAGTCGTCTTTGGCAGCAAAGAAGGCCGCATGCGGACCGCCATAGCCCAGCGGTACGCCAAAGCGTTGCGCCGAACCGAAGGCCACATCGGCACCCAGTTCGCCGGGGCTGGTGAGCAGGGTAAGGGCCAGCAGATCGGTGCCCATGGCTACATAGCCACCCACACTTTGCACCTGCTGTATAAACTGGCGGTAGTCTGCAATGCTGCCCTGACTATTGGGATACTGCAGCAGAGCGCCGAAGTAAGTATTGTCGATGGCGGCGTTGCGGTAGTCGCCCACCACTACTTCGATACCGAGCGGGGTAGCCCGGGTAATAACCACGTCCAGCGTTTGTGCCAGGCAGTGCTGGTCTACAAAAAAGCGGGGGGCGGTAGCCACATCGCCACGGTTCACGTGGTGAAACAGCATGTTCATGGCCTCGGCGGCTGCGGTAGCCTCATCCAGCAGGCTGGCGTTGGCAATGGGCAGACCGGTGAGGTCGCATACCATGGTTTGGTAGTTCAGCAGGCTTTCCAGGCGGCCCTGGCTTATTTCGGCCTGGTAGGGGGTGTACTGGGTGTACCAGCCCGGGTTTTCGAAAATGTTTCGCAGGATGACGCTGGGCGTAAGCGTACCGTAGTAGCCCTGACCTATAAAGTGGCGGCGCAGCTCATTTTGCTGGCCCAGCTCACGCAGGTGCTGCAGCAATTGGGCTTCGCTCAGGGCATCGGGCACGGCCAGCGGGCCCTGCAGCCTGATGGCAGCCGGCACTGTTTTATCGATCAGGCTTTCCATGCTGGGTTCGCCAATTGTTTTCAACATGGCCGCTTCCTGTCCGAGTGTACCAATATGCCGGTGCTGAAACTCATTTTGCTGTTGCTGAAACAAATTCATAGCTCAATTACTTTTGACCTGTTTTTATCAATTGCCGCTTATTACAACAAAGAAGGCAGGCCGGTTGAAAAAATTTGCGGTGCAAAGGTAACAAGGGGGGCGGGTAGCCGCCATTTGTGTGTGGTTGGTTGTGTATAAAATTGAATAGCGTTCAACATGGCAATGGAGCTACCGGCCAACTGGGCACAAAAAGCCAGCGAAAGCCAAAAAAAATACAAGCAATACCTGCAAAAAGTAGATGCCCGCAAAGCGCTGCGCCAGCTGCCCGATTTGCATGAGCAGGCTACCGAAGCAGTGAATTGCCTGAACTGCGCTACCTGCTGCAAAAACTATTCACCGCGGTTCAAAACACCCGATATCAAGCGCATCAGCAAATTGTTGCGGCTCAAAGAGTCTGCTTTTATAGAACAGTACCTGCGGCTGGATGAAGACGGCGACTACGT
>CANHEC010000381.1 GCA_947459455.1 Chitinophagaceae bacterium | reverse complement strand
CAAGAAGCAGTTTTTGGAGCAGCTGCGGATGCAGCATGAGCAAACCAAGGAGCAGATATTGGCCGGGCAGGGCGAGATGGAAAAATTGCGCAGCCAGTTGATAGAAGAGAACCGTCGGTTTGACCAAAAGAAGAATGAATTTGACCTGCTGAAAAGCCTGATCGATAGCATGGAAGGCTATCCGGATTCAGTGAAGTTTTTGCACAACAACCCGCAGTGGTCGCACCAGGCACCCATTCTCAGCGATATCATCTACGTAAAAGAACAATACCGGGCCGCCGTAGAAAACGTGCTGGAGCCCTACCTGAATTACTACGTGGTGGGCGACCTGGCGGAAGGTATGCAAGCTGTGAACCTGCTTGATGCCCACCAAAAGGGCAAGGCCAACTTCTTTTTGCTGGACCAGATCAATGCTTTTGTAGAAGCCGACCGCAAGCAGGAAAACACAGCCCATGGATTGTTTTTGCCGGGTGCCCTGCCTGCCATGGATGTGATAGAAGTGGATGCCCGCTACCGCAACCTGGCTCTGCACCTGCTGGGCAATGTGTTTATAGCCGAAGACGAAACCGTGCTGCAGGCCAGCACCGGGCATGTGGTGCTGGAAAAAACAGGGAAGTACGTAAAAGGCAAGTATACCCTGGGCGGTGGCAGTGTGGGCCTGTTTGAAGGCAAAAAGATCGGGCGGGCCAAGAACCTGGAAAAGCTGCAGGCCGAAATAGATGAGCAGTCGCTGGTGATAGATGACCTGAAACAGCGCATCAGTAAAAAGCATGCAGAAGTACTGGGCTTTAATGAGCAGCTGAAAGAGCACGCCATCAGGCAAACGGAGCAGGAGATACTGCAGCTGACCAATGCAGTGTTTGCAGCCCAAAACAAAAAGGAGAACCTGCTGGCTACACAGCAAACAGCCGCCGCCCGGCTGGAAAACTATGAAGCGCAGCTGCAGGACCAGCACGATGCCATAGCTGATGTGCGGGAGAAGCTGCAGCAGCTGAATGAACAATTGCAGGAATTGCAGGCCACCATTCAGACCAGAGAAGATTTTTATAAACTGGCAGAGGCCGAATACCAGCAGGCAGCCGGCGAATACAATGAAGGGAACCTGGCACTGACCAGACAGCAAAGCAAAATTGGCTCGCTGGAGCAGGAGCAAAACTTTAAGCAGCAGCAGGTATTCAATCTGGAGCGGCAGATAGCCGAAAGTACCCAGCAGCTAAGCCAGGCCGCTGAGGAAATGGTGAGCAACCGGGAAGCACTGGAAACACTGACTGGCGAGCTGGCCGAACTGATGCGGGGCAAAGAGGCCGACGAAAAGGCCCTGAACGAAGCCGACCAGGCCTACTACAACCACCGCAACCAACTGCAGGAGCGGGAGAGTGAACTGCGCCACAAAACCAAGGCCCGCGAAAACATCGACCATCTGCTGGGCGAAATAAAAGACCAATTGACCAACTTGCGCCTGCAGCTGGCTGGCATGAAGGAGCGCCTGGATGTGGAGTTCAAGATCAACATTGAAGACGTAATAGACCAGCCCCGCACCAGCGAAACGCCGCAGGAGGAACTACAAGCACAGGTAGACCGGATGAAAAAGCGGCTGGAAAATCTGGGTGAGGTGAACCCGACTGCCATCGAGGCTTTTCAGGAAATGAAAAAGCGCTACGAATTCATACTGGAGCAGAAGAATGACCTGGTAAGTGCCAAAGAGAGCCTGATGCAAACTATTCAGGAAGTAGAGGCTACTGCCAACCAACAGTTTCTGGACACCTTTAATTCAGTGCGTGAAAACTTCCAGAAAGTATTCAAGGCGCTGTTTACCGAAGAAGATACCGCCGATCTGATATTGGAAAACCCCGAGAACCTGGCCGAAACTGGTATCGATATCGTGGCCAAGCCCAAAGGCAAGCGCCCCAGCAGCATTACGCAGCTGAGTGGTGGTGAAAAAACGCTGACAGCCACAGCACTGTTGTTTGCCATTTACCTCATCAAGCCGGCGCCATTCTGTATTCTGGATGAAGTAGATGCGCCGCTGGACGATGCCAACGTAGGTAAGTTTACCAATATGATTCGCAAGTTCAGCGAGAACAGCCAATTCATTATTGTAACGCACAATAAGCAAACCATGGGCGCAGTAGATGTCATTTATGGGGTGACCATGCAAGAGGCCGGGGTGAGCAAGCTGGTACCGGTCGATTTCCGAAGTTTGAACTAACTGTGGAAGCCTCTAAAGCGAAGCCGGAGTAAAGCAGTTACATGATCACTGCGTTTACTCCGGCTTTTTGTTGGGTGCCTGCTGGCGCTTATCCATTTGCCTGGCTAGCTCAGGCGCTCCATTGTTTATACAAATTAATGAGAGCGTTGGTGCTGCTGTCGTGGCTGCTCACCACTGCATCCGTCTGTAGTTCCGGCAGTATTTTATTGGCCAGTTGTTTGCCCAGTTCCACGCCCCATTGGTCAAAGCTGTAAATGTTCCAGATGACGCCCTGCACAAAAATCTTGTGCTCGTACATGGCTATCAATTCGCCCAGCACATGGGGCGTTAGTTGCTTTACCAAGATGCTGTTGGTAGGCTTGTTTCCTTCAAACACCTTGAAAGGGATGAGTTTTTCCGGCACGCCTTCTGCAGCGCATTCTTCGGCTGTCTTTCCATTCATCAGTGCTTCGGTTTGGGCAAAGAAATTGCTCAGCAATTTGGCATGATGATCGCCCAGCGGATTGTGGCTGATGGCTGGTGCAATGAAATCGGCCGGAATAAGCTGGGTACCCTGGTGGATGAGTTGGTAAAACGCATGCTGCCCGTTGGTACCCGGCTCGCCCCAAATGATGGGACCGGTGCTGTAGCTCACCCGCTGGCCAAGGCGGTCCACGGTTTTGCCATTGCTTTCCATATTGCCCTGCTGAAAGTAGGCGGCAAATCGGTGCAGGTATTGGTCGTACGGCAAAATCACTTCGCTGGCTGCCCCCATAAAGTTGACATACCAAATGCCCAATAGGGCCAGTGTGACGGGTATATTAGTGGCCATTGGCGCTGTTCTGAAATGCTGATCCATGTCGCGGGCCCCAGCCAGCAATTCTTCAAACACCTCAAATCCCACCGTGAGGGCGATGCTGAGGCCAATGGCACTCCACAGGCTGTAGCGGCCGCCTACCCAGTCCCAAAAGGCAAACATGTTCGCCGGATTGATGCCAAAGCGAACGACTTCTTTTTCATTGGTGCTGAGGGCCGCAAAGTGCAATGCCACGTGAGCTTCATCGCCGGCATGCTCCAAAAACCATTGGCGTGCCGACAGGGCATTGGTCATGGTTTCCTGGGTGGTAAATGTTTTGCTGGCGATTAGGAATAGTGTTTCGTCCGGCGTTATCTTTTTGAGAGTTTCGGCCAGGTGGGTGCCATCAATATTGCTTACAAAAAATGGCTGGATGCCGGGCTTCCAGTAAGGCTTCAGCGCTTCTGTTACCATCACAGGCCCGAGGTCGCTGCCGCCAATGCCAATATTTACAATGTATTTGATGGGCTT
>CANHEC010000380.1 GCA_947459455.1 Chitinophagaceae bacterium | reverse complement strand
GCTCATGAACTCGGCCACCGATATCTGGCCCGATGGCCTGGGCAGCAGCAGCGGCGAACTGGGCCACAACGTGATGGACCACCACCTGAAAGTAGGTGCCGGTGGCATTGTAGATGGCTATGAAGACAAATACTACTTCGGTCGCCGGCCGAATGGTGTGTACGTGCCGCGTTTCCAAAACATCTTCGACGACAAGCGGGACTATGTGCGTGGCTTTGGCTACCAGGGAGGTGCCAGCCGCGACAATTGGGACCGCGAAATTGCTGAACTGAGTGTAGGGGCCGCCTTCAAGGATGCGCTTTGCGAACCCGGTCCCTGGCAAATGGGCATCATGGGCTTTGGTGAAATACTGCCTTATCACGAGAATCGCATTTTCCTTGACAAGGAAAAGAAAGACAACTGGGGGCTGCCTGTATTAGCCATGGATGTGGAGATGAAGGAGAACGAGATAAAGATGCGGAAAGACATGGCCAGCGATGCTGCTGAGATGCTGGAAGCTGCCGGTGTAAAAAATGTAAAAACGTTTGACAGCGGCTATGCAGTAGGCATGGGTATTCATGAAATGGGTACTGCCCGTATGGGCCGGGATGCCAAAACCAGTGTACTGAACGAGTGGAACCAGGTATGGGATTGCAAAAACGTGTTTGTAACAGATGGTGCCTGCATGACCAGCGCTGGTTGTGTCAATCCTTCGCTCACTTACATGGCCCTTACTGCCCGGGCTGCTAACTACGCGGTAGAGGAGCTGAAGAAAGGCAACCTGTAGTAATGGTGAATGGTGAATGATGAATGATGAATGATGAATGGTGAATGATGAACCGGTAATCAATAACAAATACCAAACATGCCACAATCATTTGATGCGATTGTAGTGGGTAGCGGCATCAGCGGCGGCTGGGCTGCCAAAGAGCTAACCGAGCAGGGCCTGAAAGTGCTGCTGTTGGAGCGGGGCCGGCCGTATGAGCATATCAAAGACTACAAGACCGCCAATCAGCATCCGTGGGACTTTGAGCATCGTGGGCGCACCACGGCTGCACAGCGGGAAGACTACAAGGTGATACACCGTGGCTGGGCAGCGGCCGAAGCAGTGATGGGCAGTTGGGCCAATGAAAAAGACTGCCCCTATGTGGAGGACAAGCCATTTACCTGGTGGCGTGCCTACCAAATGGGCGGGCGCAGTACGCTGTGGGGGCGCCAAAGCTATCGCTGGAGCGAAATGGACTTTGAAGCCAATGCCAAAGATGGCGTTGCTGTTGACTGGCCCATTCGGTACAAAGACATTGCGCCCTGGTACGACTATGTTGAAAAATTTGCCGGCATCAGCGGTAGTAAAGAAGGCCTGCCTCAACTGCCCGATGGCCAGTTTTTGCCCCCCATGGATCTGAACTGTGTGGAGAAAGACGTGGCCGCCCGATTGAAAGCGCATTACAAAGGCAACCGTCATTTGATCATTGGCCGCGTCGCTAATCTGACAGCACCTATTGCGGGCCGCACACAGTGCCAGTTTCGCAACCGTTGCTGGGAAGGTTGCCCGTTCGGTGGTTATTTTTCTACCCAATCCAGCACCTTGCCGGCCGCCATGGCCACCGGCAACCTGACGGTGCGGCCATGGTCGATAGTAACCAAAGTGCTGTACAACCGCGATACCAAAAAGGCCACCGGTGTAGAAGTGCTGGATGCCGAAACCAACCAAACGATTGAGTTCAATAGCAAGCTGGTGTTTTTGTGCGCCAGCGCCCTCAACAGTACCTGGGTGCTGTTCAACTCGGCTACCGATGTGTGGCCGGGCGGACTGGGTAGCAGCAGTGGCGAACTGGGCCACAACGTGATGGACCACCACTACAACATTGGCGCCAGCGGGCAGGTAGACGGCTTTGAAGACAAATATGTGTTTGGCCGCCGGCCCAACGGATTCTACATCCCCCGGTTTGCCAACATGGGGGCCGATAAGCGAGACTACCTGCGGGGCTTTGGCTACCAGGGTGGTGCCAGCCGCACCGGCTGGAGCCGCGAAATAGCAGAACTCAATATCGGTGCTGCATTCAAAGAGGCGTTGCTGGAGCCCGGCAGCTGGACCATTGGCATGACCGGCTTTGGCGAAGTGCTGCCCGATCATCGCAACCGCATTTACCTGCACCCCAGCACCAAAGACAAATGGGGCCTACCCGTGCTGGCCATGGATGCTGAACTGCAGGAGAATGAACTGAAGATGCGCAAAGACATTGTAGACGAAGCCAAAGCCATGCTGGAAGCAGCGGGTGTAAAAAATGTAAAAGGCTGGGACAATGGCCATGCGCTGGGGCACGGCATTCACGAAATGGGCACTGCCCGCATGGGCCGCGATGCCAAAACCAGTGTGCTGAATGAGTGGAACCAGGTATGGGATTGCAAAAACGTGTACGTGACCGATGGCGCCTGTATGACCTCGTCGGCCTGCCAAAATCCATCACTCACCTACATGGCACTCACAGCCCGGGCAGCGCAGCATGCCGTAGCCGAACTAAAGAAGGGAAACATCTGATTGTAACCAAAACCTCCAACTACAAAAAATACCAACCGATATGGATAGGAGATCAGCTTTGCAAAGTGTAGCCGTACTGCTGGGTGGCAGTGTGGTGGGCGGCAGTTTGTTTTTGCAAACAGGCTGCAAGCCATCGGCCAAACAGGTAAACGACCTGTTTGATGAAAACCAGGTGAAGTACCTGGATGAAGTAGCCGAAACGATTTTGCCCAAAACCAACACCCCTGGTGCCAAAGAAGCGGCCGTAGGTGCCTTCATGGCACTGATGGTGAAGGACTGCTACACGCCCGAAAACCAGCAGGTGTTTTTGAAAGGGATGGAAGAGCTGGAAAAGCGCTGCGATGAAAAGTTCAAAACGGGCTTTATGAAGGCTACTGCTGAGCAACGCACTGAGCTGCTAACCATGCTGGACAAAGAGCAGAAGGCCCACCAGGAAAAGAAAAAGCCGGAGGAGCCTGCGCACTATTTCCGCATGATGAAGGAGCTGACACTGCTCGGCTTTTTTACATCGGAAGTAGGCGCTACCAAAGCGCTGCGCTATGTAGCCGTGCCCGGCAAGTACGAGGGCTGTGTCGATTATAAGAAAGGCGATCGGGCCTGGGCTACGTAGTCGGCTCTTCCAGTTCGCCTTCGTCGGCAAAACTATAATAGCCGCGGTCGCTCACGATGATGTGGTCAATCACTTCCATGTCTACCAGTTTGGCGGCCGCGGTTAATTTTTGGGTCAGTACGCGGTCGTGGGTGCTGGGGTTCAGCGCACCCGAGGGGTGATTGTGGCTGAGTACTATGTAGCTGGCTTGCTCTTCCAGGGCCCGCTTCAGTATTACCCGCGGGTCGGCCACGGTGCCGGTGATGCCGCCTGTGCTGATCACATCCATATTCAGCACCCGATGCGACCGGTTGAGGTACACGGCCACAAATACTTCCCGGGGTTCATGCTGCAGTCGTTTTTGCAAATAGGTGGCAATATCGCGGCTGCTTCGAATGATGGGCTGGTCTT
>CANHEC010000379.1 GCA_947459455.1 Chitinophagaceae bacterium | reverse complement strand
CTTTCACGAGGACGAGGCTCGCAAGCTGCCAGACCCTCGTCCTCTCCTCCTCGATCTTTCTCCTCGACCTTTGACCTTGGCCTTGACGTTGGCCTCGACCTTTTTCTTTCCGCTTTCAGCCTTTTGCCTCCCGCTTTTAGCCTTAAGCCTTCACCTTTCACTTTTCCCACCTGCCCCAGTCCATTGCTGCCGCATCTTTGCCGCATGCGCAGCCGCTTACGGTATTATGTAGTGTACAAGCCCTACCAGGTGCTTTGCCAGTTCAGCCCCTCGCCGGGCAAAACCACCCTGAAGGATGTATTTGCCGTGGAGCCCGATGTGTACCCGGTGGGCCGGCTGGACTACGACAGTGAGGGCCTGCTGCTGCTGACCAACGATGCCCGGCTGAACCAGCTGCTGCTGCACCCCCGCCACAAAACCGAAAAGGAATACTACGTACAGGTAGAAGGCCTGCCTACCGAGGCTGCCTTGCAGCAGCTGCGCCAGGGGGTGAACATTACCATAGACGGCCAGCCCTGGCGTACGGCCCCTGCCAAAGCCAGCTTGCTGGCGGCCGAGCCGGCATTGCCGCCGCGGGTGCCGCCCATCCGCTACCGGGCCGCCATTCCTACCAGCTGGCTCAGCCTGGTAATAACGGAGGGCAAAAACCGCCAGGTGCGCCGCATGACGGCCGCCGTGGGCCACCCTACCTTACGGCTGGTGCGCTGGCGCCAGGGGGCACACAGCATTGCCGGCATGCAGCCTGGCGATATGCGGATGTTGGAGAAATGGTAGTGACATATTCGTATTGTTTATGAAGGCTTAATCAGCTGTTAACTGTGAGCATTGGTTTCCTTCAACTGCGGTAGCGCAAATAGCTTCGCTTGGTATAAATGCCTAGGTTATGCGTGTGCTTTACGGCCTGCTGTCCCTGCTTTTCATGATCGGTTTTGCTGCCAGCGCCCAGGTAGTTACCATTTCGGGCCATGTAGCCGATGCGGCAAGTAATGCCGCTATGGCCGGAGTATCGGTGCAGGTTGGCAGGCAGTTTGGCACCGTCACCAATAAAGATGGCAACTACTCGCTGACGGTTGCCGAAGCCATCCTTGAGAAGTCGGGTGTGCGTTTTAGCTACGTTGGTTACCGCGATGCGGTGGTGCGCTATCGGGCTGGCGTTCGTACGTTTTCGGCTGCTATGGAGGCCGTAGCCGATTCGCTGGAAGAAGTAGTAGTATCACCCAAAGGCCTCTGCCTGGTGCGGCAGGCCAAGGCAGCGCTGGAAAAAAATTATCCGGATAAGCCATTCACCATTACAGGAGTGGCACGCACTTATAATACCATCAACGACACGGATTACTACTACATGAATACGGCAATTCTGGAGTCGTATTTTGAACCCATAGCCAATAGGAAGGAGCCGAAGACACGGCTGGTGCAAACGCAGGATACACTGGTACGCAATGCGCTGGCTTCAAAGCAAACAGCCTACGGTATGCTGCGGTGACTAGGCGCTTTTCATCTATCCGACTTCATTTACGGCGATGAAGATGGCATATTCGATCTTGAAAAGCTGGAAAACCAACGCTACTATTACCGCCGGGTAGAAAAATTGGATGGCCAGGCCGTCCATCGCATTGATTTCGCAGGCATCAAAGGGTTTCGCCGAAGCGGCACAGTGTACTTGGACACGGCCAGCCTTGCATTCGCAGGGCTCGATGTGACCGTTTACGACCTGACGCGGTTGGGTTTTTTGAAGACCGATGTATTGGTATACCAGGTGCGTTTTGAAAAGCGTGGCAATAAATGGTACCTGCGCACCAAAGACGTCAATCAGAAATTTGAGTTCAACGGTCGTGGCCAATACATTGTAGCTTATCATGCCCTTTCAGTAAATGATGAGCCGGCCCGCTCTTTTGGGTACAGTGAAACCATACAACGGGTTGACGAAAACAAGACCTTTCAAAAGCCTGCAAGTGCGGAGGCGTGGCAGCCATTTCAAAAGCGCATTCAGCAACTGGATGCCGATGATTATTTGCCGGTACTGGCCACACCCTACGTGGCGTCCACACCCGCTGCCGATAGTATGGGCCGGCCAACTGGTATCCAACCGCCATTTCTGGCACGCTTGCTCACCTACCTCGATGAAGGTGTCCACACGCTGGTGGGGCTGCAGTCGGCGGCGGTGGCACCCCGCTACCCGGGCACTGGTAGCGTAGTACCTACCGATGCTGTTAGGATGCAGTTGTTGATAGGCTATCGTTTCAGATTGTACAGGGGGCTGTATGCGCATGCGCAGTTTGGGGGCAACTTTGGCATTGGTGGTACCCGAAGCAGCGTAGGCGTTACCGGGCTGTCTTACGATTTTGTGTTGAACCAAAGGCACCGCCCCATGGTGCTGGCGCCCTTGGCGGGCCTACACAGCCAGCAATTGCGTAGTAAAGGTGCAGGGCTCCGCGAAACGCATAGAACCTGGGTGGCAGGTTTGCAGTGGCGCATTGAGCGAAGCCGCCGAACAAGCTGGTTTGTGCAAGGCCTGTACCACTGGCCCATGAATAATAGCAGCCATGGGCAGCCGTTTAGTGGCTTCTCCAGCCAGCCAGTACGGTTCTCAATAGGCGCCGGCCTTTTTCTGCGATAGGTATCTTGTATTCACCAATAATGGCCTGGTTGCAATGTAGCCGCAGCCAACAGCTGATTGTGTTGCTGTATTCGCTCTGTTTATGAAACTCTAACCAGGTGTTAACCTTGGGCCGGGCCCGCTCATGAGCTGCGGGTATGCCGGTATTTTCAAACTCTTATTCGCTGCTTTATATGCGTATATTTTATTGCTGGCTATTGGCCTGCTGCTGGGTGCTGCCGCTGGGCGCACAGGTAGTCACTGTAAACGGCACCGTGACCGATGCTGCAAAAAAGCAACCCATGGCTGGGGTATCGGTACAGGCGGGCCGGCAGTTTGGCACCGTTACCAATAAGCAGGGCGAGTTCTCGCTGACCGTGTCGGAGTCTGTGTTGCAAAAATCCGGTTTGAGGTTTACTTACATTGGCTACCAACCGGCCAGCCTGCCTTATAAGAGCGGGCAGCGCAGCTATTCGGTAGCACTGGCTACTGCGGCAGACTCGCTGGCCGAAGTGGTGATATCGCCCAAGGGGCTGAACATGATGCGCAAAGCCATTGAAGCCATCCCCCGCAACTACCCCGACAAGCCCTTCGTAGTGACGGGTGTAGGCCGCACATATAATGTCATCAACGACAGCGATTATTACTTTGTCAATACCGGCATCCTCGAATCTTACTATTTCCCGATAGCGCAGCGCAAAGCACCTGAAACACGCCTGCTGCAATCGGAAGACACGCTGGTGCGCAATGAGCGAAGTAAGGAGATCGTTGTTTTTGATATGCTGCGTTGGCTGGGTGCCTTTCACATCAGCGATTTTTTATACGGCAAAAGCTCCTACTTCGATTTGGATAAAACTGCTGACTTTTCATTTTTCTACCGGCGGGTCGACACGCTGGATGGCTATACAGTGCATCGGATTGACTTTGAAAGCCGGAAGGGGG
>CANHEC010000378.1 GCA_947459455.1 Chitinophagaceae bacterium | reverse complement strand
GGTCAATAAAACTCGCATAGCTAAGCCTCAATTTAAACAGTGATACGCCTGATGAGCCGGGCCGGGTTACCTGCATACACGCCCGGCTCAGTAATATCCTTTGTAACCACTGAGCCTGCCCCAATCACTACATGGCTGCAAATGCTGACCGGCAATATGGTGGCATTGCTGCCAATGCTCACATGATCACAAATATGGGTGGCTTCCCATTTTGTACGATCGCCCATGGCCGGCCCGCCATCCGTCATCCTGTCATTCACAAACATTACCCCATGACCAATAAAGCAATGGCTGCCAATAGTCACCAATTCGCAAATGAAACTGTGGCTTTGAATTTTTGTGTAATCGCCCACCGCCACGCCTTTCTGTATTTCGCAAAAAGGCCCTACAAAGCAGTGGTGCCCCAGCTGGCACTCGTACAGATTGGAAGGCGTCACAACTGTTACATGTTCCCCTACGATGATGTCGCGTATGCTGGCTTCCACTAGTCGATATCCCATGGTGGTTGTTTAATACCCGAAAACTACAACGGGCGGCATTAAAGTGGTTCCATTTTTTGACACCGTTCAATGTTTCGTACAAACAGCCTGGCGCCTGCTTCGCGGCTGAAATTTTCGCGTACACGAAGGGCATTGGCTACGTAGTAATTGTACAAGTCACGGTTATGTTTCAGCTGCACTATGAAATCAACAATATCGGCAAGCTGATGATTGCCAAAGCTCTTACCCACCTGATACGCGTCTATCAGGTCGCCACCTTCGCTTTGCGGCGTCAGCACACAAGGGATGCCAATGCCGATATACTCCGCCACCCGCACCGGCATCGATCGCCAACTGATTTCATCATCAGTGCGGAAAGAGAGGCCAACATGCCCCTTACGGATAATAGTAGCCAATTCCTCATTACTCAACCTACCTCTGAAATCCAACTTTGGCAAATTAGCCCGTTCGATCACCGACTGCTTACTGCCCGAGCCAATCACGATGCAGCGATAGTCCTCGTTGCGACGGTCTAATTCCCGGCATACAGCTATCAGCAATTCAGGATTCTGAAACTGCCCGATATTGCCATGAAAAATGAGCGTAAAATGATCGAAACGCTCTTCGCCAGGCACAAATAATGTTGAACGGAAACCATTTTGCAACAGCACTACCTTGCCGTGCTTCGAAACGCCCTTTAGGTACTCAACCAAATTAGGTGTAACAGTACTGGTAAACAGCGAGTGCCGATAACAAAGACGAGCCAGCCGGTACAGCAGTCTGAAAGCAAGACTACGCTTACGCAAAAATCCGGAGTTGGCATACACCAGCGGATACAGGTCTCTTACATCGAAAACATAAGGCTTGCGGGTAATGATGCATGCGATAGCCGCTGCACAGGCTGCCAAAAATGGCGGACTGGATACCACCACAATCCGGCGACTGGCAAACAACAGCTTGATGAATAGTTCGGCAGCCAGCAGCAACTCCTGGGTGATGCGAACGATGGCTCTTCTCCTGTTGTCGGGCGAAGGAAAAATATTGGCCTTTACCAGCGGCTCTTTGCGAGATGTCCGATCGGTATAAATGCTGATATCGTAGATGCCGGTCGCCTGTAGCTCTTCTACCCAGGGCCTGATGCGTAGTGAGGTAGCGTGGCTACTCGGCGTGTACCAGTCAATCACAAAGGTCACTTTGTTCAGTCGGCCTATTCCTTTCAGGCTGCGGCTGCTCTGTGCCTCCAGCAGTTTTTCCTCTTCCAGCTTGGTAGCCTCATCGGGCACCAGTTGGTAAATAGCCTGCAGCATCTCCTCAGCGCACTTGTCGCGGCTGAACACACCATGTGCCAGCTGCCTGGCGCTGGCGGCAGCTTTATTTCGCTCAGCCGGATCATCGAGGTAGCGGCAAATAGCCGCTATCATTTGCGTGGGGTTGTCGGCGTCCACGGTTTGGCCGGCGCCGGTGCGTTGCAGCATGTTCTTGATCCATCCTTGCGTGGTTTGCACGATGGGCACTCCTGCTGCGAATGAATCAAACATCTTGTTGGGCGATACTGTGTTCAGCATCGGCACATTTTTGAAACACACAATGGCGCACTGTGCATTTACCAACAGTGGTGCCACCTGCGTTTTCGGTACCAGCCCCAAAAATTCCACATGGTCCAACCCATGTTCATGCTTGTAGGCCTCCATCATCGGCCGCTCTACCCCTTCGCCCAATATCAAAAATCGAACATCCGGATATCGCTGCCGGTCAAGCAACCGAGCGGCCTCCATCATCTGCATGCAATGGTCCATCACACCCAGCGAACCAGCGTAAATCACCAGCCGCTTTCCCTGAAAAGCAGGTGGCAGGGTAGCATGAGTGTATTGGTCAAAAAATGCAGTATCACAAGCGTTGGGCACCACCAAAATGTGTTGATGCCCGAACCGAGCTTTAATATCATCTGCCATGCCTTCGGAGCAGGCTACAATTAAATCAGCCTTCCGGTAACACAGCGCTTCAAACCAGAACGAAAGTTTGATGAGCAATTTATTGCGCAATACACCTAACTGCACCGAGCCCGCCGGCCACAAATCACGAACTTCGAATACAAATCTTTTACCTCTGAAAGCTTTTGCAACTATACCCAACACCCCTACAGTAATAGGCCCCGACGAAGCAATGGCCACATCGTATTTCAATTTGAACACGAAACGGATAGCCAGTACCATGTACTGAACAAACCTGTAGATACGCTTTACAATGCTGTCTTTATTTGATTGCGGCACATTCAATACGATCACATCAATACCATCAATCTCAAACCGATTGATCAGTCCTTTGAATGGCTTGATATCACTCTTGTCGTACGGAGATGTAATCACGGTCACCTGATGCCCCTGCTCTACCCAACGCCGGCACATCTCGTACACACGGGTACTCCACCCCCCTTTGGAAGTGCCGAAATACTGATAGAAATAAACAATACGCATACCCAACCGCTTCTCTTATGTTATGCCTGTTTTACCTCACTTTGAAATTGTCTTAGCTTACCCACTCTGGTACGGTTCACCTGGTCTACCTTTTGAAACTGCAAGCCCAGTCCCGGCTCCAGATACTCATCCATCAACGTTTGCACTTGTTGCTGCTGCTCGGGCGTCAACACCGCATCGGCCACATACTCAAGCACAAAATCGGCCGGGGCAGTTTGCCTGATCACGAACTCCCGGATACTACTACCCTTGCTTAGCAGCGACTTGGTGACATAGTAAAAAGTAAGGCCTGGCACTTTTCGCCCACTGGGCAGCACCGCTATATCGTTGGTTCTGCCTTCCATGTGCTGCAGCAGCCTGCGCCCATTGGCCAGCCGGCCGGGCACAATGGCAGCCCGGTCGCCCAGTTCGTATCGTATCAGCGGCATGGCTTTGTTGTACAAGGCGGTTACTACCACCTTGCCTGCCGTACCATCAGGCAATGGCTGGTTTTCATCATCCAAAATTTCGATGAACAAGGTCTCCTCGTTCAGCACCCACTCGCCGGCCGGATTTTCAACCGCCAGCAGGTCAAGTTCGGCCGCTCC
>CANHEC010000377.1 GCA_947459455.1 Chitinophagaceae bacterium | reverse complement strand
GTACAAAGGTTTTGTCGAGTACGGTTACTTCGCTGTTCATGCACGGAGTGGTTTTGGTAGCGGCCGCTAATGTACGGGGACTGTGCCACTGCTAGCGGCTTCGGTGGCTGGCAGTGCCCCCGGGCTGCAAGTATACTTTGGTGCCAGCTACTAGTTTGCGTTGGGCATCCAGGCGGTTGTATTCCAGCAGCAGGCGCAGCTGCACGCCTTCTCGTTGGCTAATGTGCCACAGGGTTTGCCCATCAGCCGCTTCGGTGTAGGCCTTGCTGCCTTTCTTCTTTTTCTTTTCTACAAAAATCAGTTGATCGGCGGGCAGTATATCGGTGCGGGCCATATCGTTGTATTCCAGCAGCTCGGCCAGGCTCAGGGCGTGGTTGCTGGCCAGCGCCAGCAGCGAGCTGCCAGCTTTTGCGTACAGTACCAGGCAGCTGTTTATTTCAAAGTAGCCCTCGGGATAGGTGCTGGTGCCGGCATCGGCGTCCGGTGCGGGCTGGCTGGCCACTGCCGGTATAGCGGGTGCCGGGCCGGCAGCGGGGGCGGCGGCAATTGGCGCAGGCGAAGCGGCAGGTGTCTGGGGCAGCGTGGCGGCCCAATCGGTCCCGGTCATGGCTGCCTGGGTGTACTGGTTCAGGCCATTTTCTTCTATCACTTTTATCAGCATGGCTGTGTACCGGGGGTTGGTAGCGTAGCCGGCTTTTTTCAGGCCTTCGGCCCAGCCGCGGTAGTCATCGGGCGACAGTGCAAACAGGAAGGCATAGCGGCCATTGGCCCGCAAAAAGTCGGAATGATCGCGGTAGCTGGCTTCGGCTGTTTGGTATGCCCTGAAGCATTCACCACGGGCATCGTCATCGTGGTAGGCCCGCTCGCCGGTCCAGGTGTTTTTGCATTTGATGCCAAAGTGGTTATTGGAGCGGCGGGTCAGATCGCCGGTGCCGGCGCCCGACTCCAGCAGGCCCTGTGCCAGCTTGATGGCGGCAGGCACCCCGCTACGCTGCTGTTCAGCTATAGCCAGCGGTGCAAACTGCTGTATGTAGGCACGGTAGGCGCTATCCTGTGCTTGTATGCCCCGGCTGCCCAGCAGCATAGCCATTATAAAGATCCAATGCTTCATACTCGTTTTCTCTTCAGGCTGTTTGCAGCCCACCTGCTACGTTGGTTTAAAACGACTTGTGACCTGCAAAATTATTGCCAGCAGTTGCTGGTACCGGAATTGCTTTTTTCACCCCGCCAATTGTTTTGTGGATGAGGCCTTCTGATCCACCGTTGTATCATCGGCTACAGCGTTGTTGCCCGGCCTTGGCTTTTTGTTCCAGGGCGTCTTCAAAGTCGTGATCCTCAAAGTCGATACAACGTTGGAAATAAGCCTGCGCCTCTTCGCATTTGCCGGCTTTTTCCATCATCAGGCCACACTGCAGGGCGGCACGGGCGGCGTAGTACTCAGTGCTGTTGGCGCCCAGCCGCATGGCATTTTCATACACCCGCAGGGCCCGCTCGGTTTGCTGTAGTTCTTCGTATATGCGGCCCAGGCGGTAGGTAAATTCTAATCGGTCGGTGCCTTCGGCAAAGTCGTTGGTGTTTTTGCCCTCCAGCAGGTTCAATGCTTCGCGGGCATAGCCGCCATCGGTCAGCAGGCGGGTTTTCAGCAGCAGCAGGTTCGGTTCCCGGCCGAGTTTGGCTTCTTTTTGGGCCCGTTTATCGGCCTCGGTCACGGTGCTGCCCCGTGTCAGCACTTGCTGCATGCAGTAGCGGTATTTCGCTTTGTTGCCCTGCAGCAGGTAGTGGTAGCCTAGCTTCAGCCAGGCGTCTTTCAGGTATACTTTGCCCCTGAACTGCGACAAAAATCGATGAAAGTAAGTGCCTGCATCGGGCTGCAGCTGATAAAGCCGGGCATAGGCCATTTCAAAATCCCAAACAGGAGTGGCCAGATAGTCGGGGCCCAGGATGCGGTTTTGTACGATCTGTTGTGTTTGCAGGCTGCGCTGGTTGTTCAGGTGCAGGTTGGCCGCCATAAAGGCAAACAAATGGTTGCCTTTTACGTCCAGCTGCTGCTGCTGGATAAACTGGAGCGCTGGCAGCGGTTCATTCAGCAGGTAGGCCTGCAGGTAGCATTGGTAAAAAATGCCTTCGTTGCGGAAAAAGCGGGCCCAGCCATCGGGAGCGGCCATAAACCGGTCCATCAGCGCTTTGCCCTCGGCCATGCTGCCGCTAATGCCCATGATGCCCGATAGCCAGCGCATGCCTTTGGGGATGGTAGCAGCGGCCATTTGCAGCGGACCCAGCAGCATCAGGTTGGGCGAAAATTGCGGGAACCGTTGTCCGTTGGCCTTCACCAGCTTGAACGCGTCGCGAAAATGCCAGCCAGCTGCCCAGCGCTTGTCAAATTTGATGCTGATAGCGGCCATGTGCAGGTGCACCACCGCTTGCGCAAAGCGGGTAAACGGATCGGTGTCGGGCCCTTTTGCCAGCTGTGCCAGGCGCTGCTCGTACCGGGGCCATGCCTGCTGGTAATAAGCAGGGTCTTCATTAAAGAACAGCTGAAAAAAATCGGCGTAGCTCTCCAGCAGTATTGGAGCCAGGTTGGCCGGGTCGGCCGCTTTTTCGGCCGCCAGCAGCCGGGTGGCCGGCACCGTTTTCAGGGCGGTCAGCTGCTGGTAAGCCTGCGTGCACCGATCGGTAAATCGAAAATGGGTACCGGGCTGCGCAGCAGCCGATATTCCCCAGCACAGGCACAAAAAAAGCAGCACTCGCACCGTGCAAATAAAAACGAAAAAGGCGAAGACCGCGGGGGCTTCGCCTTTTAGCAGGAAGAGGAGTGCCTCTGTATTACTTGATTTCGATACCGTCGTTCAGTTCCTGATCTACCAGGATACGGCCACAGTTTTCGCACACAATGATCTTTTTGTGCTGGCGAATCTCGCTCTGGCGCTGCGGAGGTACGGCATTGAAGCAGCCACCGCAGGCATCACGGTCTACCGGTACCACGGCCAGGCCGTTGCGGTAGTTTTTCCGAATGCGGTCGAAAGAAGCCAACAACCGCTCTTCTACCTTTACCCGGGCTTCGCCAGCCAGGCCCTGGTAGTGTGTTTCTTCCTTCTCCGTTTCGGCAATGATTTTTTCCAGCTCACCTTTCTTTTGGCCCAGCAGGCCTTCTTTGGTGGCAATGTTCTTATTGGCCGAATCCAGCTTGCGGGCTTTGTCCTGCAGTTCTTCTTCGGCGTCTTTAATGTGCTTTTCCGACAGCTTCACTTCCAGCTGCTGCATTTCGATTTCCTTGTTGATGGCATCGAATTCGCGGCTGTTCTTTACGTTGTTGCTTTGCGCTTCGTACTTTTTGATCAGCTCTTCTGATTCCTTGATGGCCTGGCGCTTTTGCTCTATGAATTCATGCACGCCATTGATTTCCTCTTCCACCCGGATGCGGCGGTTGTGCAGGCCTACCAGCTCGTCTTCCAGATCGGCTACCTCGATGGGCAGTTCGCCTTTCAGCACACGGATCTCATCAAGTTTTGATTCAATTTTCTGGAGTCGTACCAGTGACTGCAATTT
>CANHEC010000376.1 GCA_947459455.1 Chitinophagaceae bacterium | reverse complement strand
TTGCCCCCCTGCAACGAATACGTGGCCCCGTTTTGCCCTCGCATGCTGCGGTCGCAGCCATTATCTTCGCCGCCCCATGAACAAGGATCGTGTACTGACGGGCATACGGCCCACCGGCTTTTTGCACCTGGGCAACTACTTTGGTGCCACCCGCAATTTTTTGGCCATGCAGGCCGCCTACGAATGCTTCGTATTTGTAGCCGACTGGCACAGCCTGACCACCCACCCCGATACCAGTGAGCTGCGCAACAGTGTGCGCCGGGTGGTAGCCGAAAACATAGCCTGCGGCCTGAACCCTGAGCAGGTAACGCTGTACGTGCAAAGCGACGTGCCTGAAATAGCCGAACTCTACCTGTACCTGAATATGCTGGCTTACAAAGGCGAACTGGAAAAGACGACCACCTTTAAAGACAAAGTGCGCCAGCACCCCGACAATGTGAATGCCGGCCTGCTGACCTACCCGGTGCTGCAGGCAGCTGACATACTGATACACCGGGCCGAAAAAGTGCCCGTGGGCAAAGACCAGGAACAGCACCTGGAAATGGCCCGCAATTTTGCCCAACGTTTTAACTACCGCTACGGGCAGGGCGAGGTCATTTTGCCCGAACCGCAGGCCTTTAACTACAGCGGCGGCGAACTGGTGAAAATTTTGAGCCTGGACGGCAATGGCAAAATGAGCAAGAGCGAAAATGCCATGAACACCATTTACCTGGCCGACGACGATGACCTGCTGCGCAAAAAAATAATGAAGGCTAAAACCGATCAGGGCCCTGCAGAGCCCAATAGCCCCAAGCCGGACTACATCGAAAACCTGTTTACCCTGATGCGGCTGGTGAGCAGCCCCGATACCGTGGCCAAGTTTGAGGCCGACTACGCCGCCAGCTCGGCCGGCCAGGTGATCATCCGATATGGCGATATGAAAAAGCAGCTGGCCGAAGACATGGTCAGGTTTTTACAACCCATCAGGGAAAAAACCAACGCCATGCTGGCCGACGAGCAATACCTGGCCAGCGTAATGCGGCACGGTGCCGAGAAAGCCCGGGCCAGCGCCAGCGCCACCCTGCATGCCGTACGCAAGGCCATTGGGGTAAAGTATTATTAGCCGGCTACAAATGCGGGTCAGCCCACGGCGCAACGCCGTTTTGCCCTAACTTGTACCGCTGCAGTAGCAGCCAGCCAGGCTGCCCACAAAAACAAACAACAACTGGTAAGTACCCCTATAGAAACAACGATTTATGGCCAAAGCAAAAAAGCCAAAGCACATAGCCATAGCAGGCAATATTGGCGCCGGCAAAACCACCCTGACCGAAAAGCTGAGCAAACACTACAAGTGGATTCCGCAGTTTGAAGATGTAGAACACAACCCCTACCTCAACGACTTTTACGAAGACATGCCCCGCTGGAGTTTCAACCTCCAGATTTACTTTTTGAACAGCCGCCTGAACCAGCTGCTGGAAATACAACGCGGCAATGAAACCGTGATCCAGGACCGTACGATTTACGAAGACGCTATGATTTTTGCGCCCAACCTGCACGACCTGGGCCTGATGAGCAAGCGTGACTTTGATAACTACTTCAAGTTTTTTGAAACGCTGCGCAGCATGGTACAGCCGCCCGACCTGCTGATATACCTGAAAGCCAGCGTACCCACCCTGGTAGGCCAAATACAAAAGCGAGGCCGCGAATACGAAGAAAACATTCGGCTGGACTACCTGAAAAAACTGAATGAATACTACAACAAGTTTATAGAAGCCTACCACGAAGGCCCTGTACTGGTAGTAGATGTAGACAAAAACAACTTTGCTGAAAGCGAAGAAGACCTGGGCGATATCATTCAAAAAATAGACAGCCAGTTGTTCGGCTTGTTTTGATATCAAAGCCGGCTGTCAGTCTTCAAAATAAAACGGAGCGTTGAATCAACAACGCTCCGTTTTCTATTTTTCAAAAGCGATCAGGCACTGTGGCGAGGCGCTTTAGTTCACCTGGTATCTGATAACATCGTAACCATAAATGGGCTCATCGGCCACCGCTGAAATAAGGCCGATGCCGCGGGCAAACCAGGTTTCAAAGCTTTCAATATCTGTATATGGGGCTGCGGCAGCCAATTGTACCTGCTGTGTCACTCTTACTTTGATCACGTTTTGATACACCTTGCCACGCACCGCAGCATTTACATCTTTGGCCAGCAGCTGCAGCCGCAAGCGGGTTCTCACCGGCTGGCCGGCCAGCACGGCTACATTTTCGGCACTGGTCCACACGGTACCAGCCGGCACATTGTCTTTCAGGAAAACATACTCGCCGGCCACCGGCAGATCGAAAACGCCCAAAATGTCGAGGTCGCCGTATTCAAAGTAATCACCGGTTGTTTTGCGGTAGTAGAACGAATCGAGAAAGCCATTGCCAGCCGACTCGAACAAGCCAAACGGACTGGCGATACCCGGGAAATTGAAACTGCCACCACGGCTGGTGGACCGGAATGTATCGGCGGGGGTAGCATCGGGGTCCGAAGATTGGTAGGTCCAGTTGCTGTTGAGGCTCATGGGAAAATAGTCGCCGGTGGCAGGTGCAACCTGCGTGGGCAATACGGTAAAAGGAACCGTACAGTTGCTACCCCGATAGCTAACACGCAAGGTGAACTCACCGGGGTTGAGGGGTGTGCCATTGCCTTGCAGCGGTATTATTACGGTGCCGGCGCTGTTTACATCGCCGCTGGCCCGAAACCAAACGCCATTCACCGTATCGGTGCTGATGGTAAAAGTGCCCTGTGTTGTAAATGCGATTTCAACCAAGAGCTTGTGGCTGGTATCCAGCGCCAGGCCCTGGCCATACACGCCGGTCAGGGTCAGGTTGGCACAGTCGCCGGGGTCGCCGCTAAGGGTGCCGGCGGCACTGCTACCAGGCACGGTGTTGCCTCCTTCAAAACTCAGCTCCTTGCCACAGGCTATCAGCAGCACGGGTAGTAGCAGGGCCAGCAGCAGGTGGTAGCGGTGGTTGGTCATAGTGTACGGCAGATTGGTGGTGGATGCGGTTTACAGCACCTGTGCATCATCGGTGGCGGCCACATTGGTTTCGCCGGTGGCGTGGCTGGCAGGTGCTGCCTCTTTTTTGAAGAAACGATTTTGGAACAGCAATATTATAATGAGCCCGATGGAAATACTGGCATCGGCAATATTGAACACGGCACTGAAGAAGATGAAATGCTCGCCGCCCCACACAGGCACCCAGCCGGGAAAATGGCCCTCAAACAGTGGGAAGTAGAGCATATCTACCACCTTGCCATGCAAAAAGCCGGCATACCCTCCCCCTTCCGGCAAAAACTTTGCCACATTGCGGGTGTAGAAATCACTGTTTTCGAACAGCATGCCATAAAACATAGAGTCGATCAAATTGCCCAGGGCGCCGGCAAAAATGAGCCCGACGCACACAATGAAGCCCGGGTGCTCCTTTTTTTTGACAATTTGAAAAATGTAGTACACGCCAAACACCACGGCTACCATGCGAAACACGCTGAGGGCCATTTTGCCCCAACTACCGCTTTCGCCAAACTTCCAGCCCCAGG
>CANHEC010000375.1 GCA_947459455.1 Chitinophagaceae bacterium | reverse complement strand
TTGCCATCGGTAGTGGCCGTCAGGGTGCCGCCTTGTACAGTTTTCAAAGTGGCTTTGCCTTTGCCGTCTTTGATCAGTTTCAAAATGCTCTTCGCATCAAACTTGCCTGCTACTACATGGTAGGTGAGCACGGCCGTCAGGGTGCCTTTGTTTTCAGGCTTCAGCAGAGTAGCTACAGTACCTGCGGGCAGCTTATCAAAGGCTGCATTGGTGGGTGCAAACACGGTGAAGGGGCCATCGCTCTGCAGCGTTTCTACCAGGCCGGCGGCCTTTACAGCTGCTACCAGCGTGGTGTGGTCGGCGCTGTTTACGGCGTTTGCCACAATGTTTTTAGAAGGATACATGGCTGCACCACCTACCATTTTGGTGGCTTCCTTTTGCGCTACAGCAGCGGTCATTACGGTGGCGCTCAGGGCCAGGGTCAGCAGCGATTTCAATGCTTTCATCGGATTGATTTTTTGTGTTTGGTAATTAAATGTTTGGAAAACCGGTGTTTGTTAACTGCAATCAACGCCATCATGTACGGCCGCTGTTATTTTCTCGGATTGAACCCGGCTGGCCAAAAAAATGTTAAGGAGCAGCGATGCCAAAAGCAATACCTACGGCAGCAGCATGATACGCTGTGGCGCTGTAGATTTGGCCCATCTCTTTTCACTTCATTCTTATTCTATTGACATGGCATATTGGTTGGTAAAATCAGAACCTTTTAAGTACAGCTGGGATCAGTTTGTAAAAGACAAGCAAACCTTTTGGGATGGTGTACGCAACTACGCGGCTCGCAACAACCTGCGGGCTATGAAAAAGGGTGACGAGGTCTTCTTTTATCATAGTAATGAAGGCCTCGAAATAGTAGGTATTGCCAAAGTAGTAAAGGAGCACTACCCCGATCCCACTGCCACCGAAGGCGATTGGAGCGTGGTAGATCTGAAGCCGGTGAAGGCCCTCAAAAAGCCAGTAACATTGGCTACAATTAAGGCTGATAAGCGGCTGGCCAATATGCAGATTCTGAAGCTGGGACGCTTGTCGGTAACGGCCGTGACTGATGATGAATGGGCCATCATTCTCGACCTGGCAGGCATGGTATAGCGCTTGTTAGCCTACATTTTCAAAGCACTGTAAGTCTTCCTGCCGGAAGACTTTTTTCTTGCCGGCATTAACAAATTTGGCAGGTTACTTTTTGTACCTCGCTTGCATCAATTAGCAGAGCATGCTTGCTTTTCGAAAATCAATTACCCGGCAGGGTGTTTCCCCGATTGTTGCCACGCTTGTGCAAACAGGCTGATTGTCTCATCTTTTTCACGGACCGTTTTCTTCACCTTACAAAAACCACTTTTGTATGAAAATCTTTTATGTAGCAGCACTGCTGGCAGTGCTGGGTGGCTGTGGCATGCCTGCACATGAAGCCGGTGATACCGGCCATCAGCCATCGGCCGCTTCCGACATCGTATTACAGGAAGTAGACAAAGCAACGCGGGCTGCGCCCGGTGTAGCAGTGGCCACCGACTCGGCTGCAACTGCTGTAGCACAGCAGCCCGATGCCGAAAGTCAGCTGTTGCTTAACCAGGCTGCGGTGCCGGTGCCGCCACCTAATCGGCAAATCATTCGCAAAGCCTCTCTCACACTGCATGCCAAAGATTTTAAAAGCATCGATGCTTCGCTGCGGGGGCTGGTGCGCCAGCATGGTGGCTGGGTAGCGGCCGAGCAACAAACGCAGAGTGATGAACGCTTGCAGAATGTGGTGGAAATAAAAGTGCCGATAGCTGCCTTTGATGCACTGCTGGCGGGTATGGCAGCCTTGCCGGTACAGGTAGAGGAGCGAAAGGTGGAGTCGGAAGATGTGACCAACGCTATAGTGGACATGAAGGGCAGGGTAGAAGCTAAGAAACTGCTGCGGGCCCGCTATGCCGAGCTGATGCAACGGGCACAGAAGATGGGCGATGTGCTGCAGGTGCAGCAGCAGATAGATGCCATTACGGAAGAGTTGGAGTCGGCAGCCTACAACGTGCAGCACATGCAGGCTGCCGCTGCCTACAGTAGTATATTCTGCACCTACTATCAGCCGCTTTCCGCAGCGCATACCCACATTGATCAACCTGGCTTTTTCACCCGCCTCGGTCAGTCGTTTGGCAAGGGCGGTACAGCGGTGCTCGATTTGCTGATAGGCTTGGTATCGCTTTGGCCATTGTGGCTGGCGGTGGCCTTTGGCTGGTGGGCGTGGCGCAAAGGCCGCACTGCCAAAGCTGCTGCTGCCAGCAAAGTGTCGTGATTGGCTGATTAATTCACGATCCATAACAGCATCGGCTTGTCCGATGCTGTTATCACTTTCTTCAACCGGTCGAGAAATCCATACGATACCATAGGGCAGCCCTGGCTATTGCAGATATAGTCAGGAAAGACGGTGGCATCGGGTACGCAATCGTAGGCATGCAGCACTACAAACCGCTCGAAGGCTTTGCTGTTGCCGGCCTCCAGGCCATGCAGTTTAAAGGCGGTGCCAAAGCGCCCTTTGTAAGCGGTGCCAATCCGATACTTGCCGAGGCTGCTGCAGTGGCTGTTGGGTACATTGCTATAAATAGGTCGCTCCGCAAATACTTCAGGGCCGCTGCCATGCGCCACCAGCCCGCTATCTGCCCAGCTGCCATCGGCCACATTCAGTAGCACCATGCGTGGCAGGCCGCTGTGCAGGCCCAGGTGGGCTACCAGCACCCGCCGGGTATTGTAGCCTTGCCGGCGCAGCCAGCCCGGCAGGTGTTGGCGCAGGCTATCCGTTTTTTGATGCAGTAGATAATTGAATAGCAGGGGAGCTTCATTGAGCGATGCTTTGGTGCCGGGCGTGGGTGTATTGGCACCGCCAAACAACTGGCAGCCAACCAGTAATGGCAGTAAAAAAAGAAAGTATATCCGGTGCATGAGCAGCTGATGCCGGCACGAACTCGTTTCCATAATACTAGTGTGGGGTTGGTGTATTTTTAGCCTATGAACGCAAAACCACGATTGGTAGTACTAACCGGTGCTGGTATTAGTGCCGAAAGCGGATTGAAAACTTTTCGCGACAGCGAAGATGGGCTGTGGAATGGCTACGACATAGAAGAGGTGGCCACCCCGGAAGCCTGGCGCCGCCAGCCGCAGCTGGTGTTGGAGTTTTACAACTATCGCCGTCGCGAGGTACTGAAAGCCCAGCCCAACGAGGCGCACCGCTGCCTGGCGGCTATGGAAGCTGATTTTGATGTACACATTATTACCCAGAACATAGACGACCTGCATGAGCGGGCGGGCAGCAGCCAGGTGCTGCACCTGCATGGCGAAATCCTGAAAATGAGAAGTGAACGCAGCGAAGCTCCCCTGTACGATATCCGAACCGATATAGCCCTGGGCGACAAGGCCGAAGATGGCGCACAATTGAGGCCACACATTGTGTGGTTTGGCGAGGCGGTACCCATGATTGAGCATGCGGCTGAGCTGGCAGCTACCGCAGATGTCTTTGCTATCATTGGTACCTCTATGCTGGTGTACCCTGCAGCGGGCCTGGTGCAGTACGTGCCGCCAAGCTGCCCGGTATGGGTGGTAGATAAGCAACT
>CANHEC010000374.1 GCA_947459455.1 Chitinophagaceae bacterium | reverse complement strand
AGCTGAAGGCTTAGAGCTTAAAGCACAAGGGTGGAAGTCGGCCACTGGTGGTGCTAACGGAAAGTAGAGAAATGCTGGGTTTGATGCTTACTTCGGATAGGTCATCCGGTAGTCCATGCGCACCTTGCCTTTCGAGATATCGAGCAGCTTGCCTTTGAGCAGCTTGCGCTTTAGCGGGCTGAGGTAGTCGATGAAGAGTTTGCCTTCCAAATGATCGTATTCGTGCTGAATGACCCGGGCTGTGATGCCGCTGAAGGTTTTGCGCTGGGGCTCAAACTGTTCGTTCAGGTATTCCATCTCGATGGTTTCGGGGCGCAGCACATCTTCCCGCACTTTGGGTATGCTCAGGCAGCCTTCGTTGTAGGGCCATTCGTCGCCATCGTATTGAATGATTTTGGCATTGATGAACGTGGCCTTGATGCCTTCGTCGCCTTCGTATTCGGCTTTTTCCTCCTCGTCCAGGTTGTCGATGATTTGCTTGCTATCTACCGTAAACAGGCTGATGCTGCGGTTGATCTGCGGAGCAGCCAGGCCCACGCCATTGCTGGCATACATGGTTTCCCACATATCGGCTATCAGTTGGGTCAGGTTCGGATAGTCGGGGCTGATGTCTTTGGCTACTTCGCGAAGAATGGGCGATCCGTAAGCTACAATGGGTAGTATCATATTCGGGGAAAAAGCTGAGTGGCGCAGGGTGTGGCCAACCCATGATTATTTACCAGTTAAGTGCGGCAAAATTAACCCTTTTGCGCCAAGTACTCCTGCAGCAGCAGGGTAGCGGCCATTTCATCAATGCGCCCCTTGGTCTGGCGTTCTTTCTTTTTGGCACCCGAGGCCAGCAGTGCCTGCACGGCCTGCTTGCTGCTGTAGGCTTCGTCCACGGTTTCGATGGGCATGCCGGGATGGTCCTTTTTAAACAGGCGAATAAAGTCTTTCACGGGCTTGGTAGCATCAGTAGGGCTGCCATCCAGCGCCAGCGGCATGCCAATGATGACCCGCTCCACGGCTTCGGCGGCAAAATAGGCGGTGAGCCAGCTGCGCAGCTGCGCCGATGGCACGGTGGTGAGGCCGGTGGCAATGAGTTGCAACGGATCGGTAACGGCTACGCCGGTGCGCTTGGTGCCATAATCGAGAGCCAGAATGCGGGCCATGGGGTAGGGTTGGTTTTTACACAAACAGATCAGCAATCACAAACACGGCAAACACCACGCTGGCAATGCCATTGGCCGTCATAAAAGCCAGGTTCACCCGGCTAAGGTCGCCCGGCTTTACCAGGCTGTGCTGGTATAGCAGCATGGCCACAAAGCCTGCCGCGCCTACCCAATACAGCCAGCCAAAAGCGCCATACCAGCCGGCGGCCAGCACGCAGCCAGCGCTTAGCAGGTGCAGCAGGCGGCTTACCAGCAGGGCCCGGCGGGTGCCCAGTGCAGCCGGTATGCTGTGCAGGCCCTGGCTGCGGTCAAAGGCTTCGTCTTGCAGGGCAAAAATGATATCGAACCCGCTGACCCAAAACAATACCGTGAACGAAAACAGGATGGGTAGCAGCGCAAACTGACCCGTAACGGCCAGGTAAGCACCAATGGGCGCCAGGCTGAGGCCCAGGCCCAACACCAGGTGACACAGCGCCGTGAACCGCTTGGTATAGCTGTAAAACAAAATGACAAACAGCGCCACCGGGCTGAGCATAAAGCACAGCGGATTGATAAACCAGGTGGCCACGACAAACAATACGCAATTGAGCAAGGTAAACCGCAGGGCGCTGCCGGCGCCAATGATGCCGGCCGGTATTTCGCGGATGGCCGTTCGCGGATTTTGTGCATCAAAGTGGCGGTCGAGATAGCGGTTGAAAGCCATGGCGGCGCTGCGGGCTGTCACCATGCAGGCGATGACCAGTGCCAGTTTTTTCAGCATCTCGGGCCAAAAACCCTCGGGAATAACTGTGGTATGCCAGCCAGGCACCACCGATAGCGGCGTGCTGAGCACCGCCACAAAAAAACCAATCAACGCAAACGGCATGGCGAAGATGGTATGCGAAAACTTGATGAGCGACAGATAGTGCTTGACGGTAGACATACAATAGTTGGCTGACAAACAATGGGGGTCGGCTGCAAGTTGCAGGTTTTGTGCTAAAATGGGCTCAGCCCCGGGTGCAGCCAAACAGGTGATATAGCACGATGCCTGCCGCTACGCTGATGTTCAGCGAGTGCTTGGTGCCTTCCTGCGGTATTTCTACCGCTTGCTGGCACAGCGCCAGTACCTCGTCGCTTACGCCTTCTACCTCGTTGCCCAGTATCAGTGCCAGCGGCCGTTGGCCATCCCAGCGGTAGCTGGTCAGCGGTACGGCTTCGGTGGTTTGCTCCACTGCCAGCAGCAGGTAGCCCTCGGCCTGCAGGGCCTGGGCGGCCGCCAGGGTAGTAGCGGCATACTCCCAGGCCACGGTGTCGGTGGCGCCCAATGCCGTTTTATGAATATCGCGGTGGGGGGGCTGGGGCGTGTAGCCGCACAGCACCAGTTTGGCCACCCTAAACGCATCGGCCGTGCGAAACACGCTACCCACATTGTGCATGCTTCTGATATTATCCAGCACCACTACCAGCGGCAGCTTGGGCACCTGCTTAAAGTCTTCGGCCGACAGGCGGCCCAGTTCGTGCATCGTTCTTTTGCGCATCATTCGTGTGCAAGTTGTGGTCAGTGCCCCGATGTTGCGCTTTATTTTTTTGCACCAGCAGCCGTGCTACTATGGGGCTTTGGTTGTGTCACTCCCTTCGGCTGCCGTGCATGGCCCGGCAGGGAGCACATCGTCATTTATCGGCCTCGCCACTGCCATGGGGCTATGGGGTGGGCATCTTGCCACAGGCCTTTTTTACCGGCCCGGGCTTGCTGCTCCAGCGCCGCCCAGGCTGCTTGCCGGTCGTATTTCTTGAAGTGCCAGGCACAGCCTGCCGCCAGCAGGTCTTCGTTCAGGCATAGGCCGGCGCCGTAGTACACCGTGCCCAGCACCCGCCCAAACCGGTCTTTTTTAGCGCCTTTTACTTGTACCGTTTTTCCAAAAATCGCCCGGCTGGTAAATGCTTTGGCAGCGGCGCCATATGGCTGCTTTTTCTCCGGGCAGTCGATGCCGTGCAGCCGCACTTTCACTTGTTGTTGGCCGGCAGTAAGCAGCGTAAACGTATCGCCATCGGCCACGGCTATCACACGGCCGCTTATGGGTTGTGCCAGCACGCCTATCGGCAGCGCCACGGCCAGCAGCAGCAGCCAGCACAGGTTGCTGCCGGGCAGGCAGTTTCGAAAAGTGTAAATGGCATCCATTGCGCTAGCAAATTAAACAGCTTGTCCGCTGCCCGTCTATTTGGCGATGCTAAAGTTTTCTGGTAAATGCGCCGTCCGCATCAGATTAGGAAGACAATGGAAGGAGCCTGAGCAAGGAAAAGAGAGGCATGATCGGTGACAGACGAACCATTCCGCGAAGGCACAGCGTGTAATGCGAATGTTAAAAGAAAGGGATTTATTCCAGTTAAGAATACATGAGTAGCATACTTTTAAGTTGGTTGTATTTTAGATTGAATCGGAGCAGATATGTGATATACGTTTCATT
>CANHEC010000373.1 GCA_947459455.1 Chitinophagaceae bacterium | reverse complement strand
GCAAGGCTAAGCTGCTGTAGCTTTACCGCCCCGCCCCCATCAACTACCATCAATCATTTGCCACATGACCAACAGCGAAATGAGCCTCGGCGATGCCATGAAGAGCTTTTTGAACAAAAGCAAACTGAAGCAGGGTGTGCAAAGCCAGCAGATAGCGGAGGTGTGGGAGCAACTGATGGGGAAAACCATTGCCCGCTATACCGATAGCCTGCAGCTGGTGAACCATACCCTGTTTGTGACCACCCATGTAGCCCCGCTGCGCCAGGAGCTGCTGTACCAGCAGGAGCAGCTGATTCAACGCCTGAACGAAGTGCTGGGCGAAAACAGTGTACAGAAGATTGTGGTGCGGTAGGCAGCGGCTATGGGACACAGATTTTCACGGATGAACTGATTTCCGCGGGGTATTCTTGGTTGCTGCTTGCATTTTCAGCCAACCGACAACAGACAACAGACCACTGACCACTGACAACTGACCACTGACCACTGCTCCATGGGACGCGGATTTGCGCAGATTAGCAGATTTTCACGGATGAACTGATTTCCGCGGGGTATTCTTGGTTGCTGCTTGCATTTTCGGACAACGGACAACCGACAACAGACTACAGACAACAGACAATCGAAACCAAAAAAGCCGCCATCCGGCGGGCGGACAGCGGCGTATAAAACGGCAAGCAAGCGTACTAGCCTGACACTGTCATATCGTACAAGCCGGCGTCGGCCGAACGATTGGCAAAATTGCCAAAGCCCGGATGTAGAAACTCCTTAATGACATTGTTGATGGTAATGATGCCATCGAACTGGTGGCCATGAAATACCGGCACCAGGCGGGTATGGTGCGAAATCATCAGGGCGATAATCTCATCTATTCGGGATTCAGGCGAAATGGCTGGCAGGTGACGACTCATTACATCACCCACTCTCACTATTTCCGGGTCCCAGCCGGGCTGCACCACGTTGCGTACATAGTCGTGCTCGGTAAAAAGGCCCTGAAAGGAATCGCCCTCCATCACCACCAAAAATGTACGGTTCATCGAATTCATGAGATGCACTGCATCGAAAACGGTGGCATCTGCAGCAATCGTATTGAAGGCAGGAGCTTTATGGCGTAGAATATCGGCGGCTGTTTTCATGGCTACGGGGTTTTGAACATAGTAAAACTCGCTTTTATGCATGGTAGTAAACATGACCGCAGTCAAAGTCTATTGCGTACGGTGCACACAATAAAAAAGCCGCCCAACACTGGCGGCTTCAGCACTTAAAAAGAGGCACCCCGTTAATACACAGATCCTTCATCAATCAGGCGGTCGGCCAACGACGAATCGAACAGCGCTTCCTTGCTGCGCAGGGCTTCCCGCAAAATGTCGTGAATGGTGATGACCCCCACCAGTTTGCCAAAATCGAGTACCGGCAGGTAGCGGCCCTTATTGTCCAGTATCAGCTGAATGCATTCCTCCACGGTGTGCTCCGGCGTCACTTTTACCAGGCCTACCGTCATGGCTTCTTTCAAAGGGCAATTGCCACTGCTTTTACCCTCCAACGCCACATTACGGGCGTAATTACGTTCGCTGAATATCCCCTTCAGGTCGGGGCCATCCATTACAATCACATAACTGAGATTTTGCTCTTTCATCATGCGCAGCGCATCGATGACCAAAGCTTGCGGCGGTAAGATATTCTCCGGGCTCAGCTTGGTGGTTAAAATATCGGCAACCGTTCTCATACAATATTTGATTTTCAGGCAATTACTTGTTCAAAGTTAATATACAAGCCCGGTTGAAAACGCAACGCTGAAAAGCTAAATAACGCCCAAACCTGCTGTCAGGTACATCTTTTTGGGCACGGAGGCTCGACCGGCATTACAATCGGGTTTTCAGCACAGGAATCATCTGCCGCCGCCAGGCATCAAAATCGCCGGCTATAATGTGCTCCCTTGCCTGCCCCACCAGCCATAGATAGCAGGCCAGGTTTTGCAAACTGGCAAGTTGCAGTCCCAGTATTTCATTTCCCTTAAACAAGTGCCGTACGTAGGCCTTGCTATAGTAGTTGGAAACGCCGTTGTCGATCACCTCATCCAGCACAGTGAAATCTTTTTCCCACTTCTTGTTGTCGATATTGATGACGCCCTTGCTAGTGAAGAGCATCGCGTTTCTCCCATTGCGGGTAGGCATCACGCAATCAAACATATCTACGCCATGGCCGATGCACTCCAACAGATCCCACGGCGTGCCCACACCCATCAGGTAGCGAGGCTTTTCCCACGGTAAATGTTCGCAGCTCCAGGCACAAAACTCGTACATCATTTCGGGCGGCTCTCCTACACTCAGGCCACCAATCGCATTGCCCACTGCCTGCTTACTGCTGATGTATTCGGCCGATGCTTTGCGCAAATCTTTGTACGTACCGCCCTGTACAATTGGAAACAGGTTTTGATCATAGCCGTACTTCCGCTCTGTTTCGGCCAGCCGTGCAAAGCAGCGATCGAGCCAGCGATGGGTAAGATGCATGCTGTTCATAGCATACTGGTACTCGCTGGGGTATGGCGGACACTCATCAAATGCCATGATGATATCGGCGCCAATGCTGCGTTGGATATCCATCACGCTTTCGGGGGTGAACAGGTGCTTACTGCCGTCGATATGACTTCTGAAAGTAACCCCCTCCTCTTTTATCTTCCGCTGCGCAGCCAGGCTAAATACCTGGTAGCCGCCACTATCTGTCAAGATGGGTTTGGGCCACCCGTTGAAGCGGTGCAAACCACCGGCCGCTTCCAACACTTCGAGGCCCGGCCGCAGGTACAAGTGGTAGGTATTTCCCAATATGATCTGTGCCTTTACATCGGCCAGCAACTGCTGTTGGGTAACGGCCTTTACGGTACCAACCGTTCCTACCGGCATAAAAATCGGCGTCAGTATTTCACCATGGTCTGTGGTGATTTTGCCGGCACGTGCATGCGAGGCCGGATCGGTATCTTGCAATTGAAACTGGAGCGCTGGCATAAGGCGGCGAAGGTAAGCAGCTGCCGACAACGCACCAGCCCCTTTACATGCCAGTGGCCAGCCCGAAGGCTGGCCAGAACCCTTTGGGTAGAGAAGGGCGTGCAAGTGAAAGGGCTATGATTGCGTGCAGATCAGAATTCTACTTGTCCGCGGATTTCGCCACCCGGAAAACTGGCATTGTGCAAATTGATGTACCACATGCCACCCAGCAGGTCCGCTTCCTTCAATGTGGCTTCATCCAGCATGACCATTCCGCTGTGGGTACCGCTGGTACCTGCGGTAAAGCCGGTGATATTCACCAGTACGCCGGCATTAGCGCCACGCATGGCAGGTCCATGAAAGTGCATACCGCTGAGGTTGGCTGTCAGGCCATTCCAGCGGACGGTGTACGTCAGCATCTTGTTGCTTTTGTCGTAGCTAACGTCCAGCGTGCCGCTGGCACTGCTGGTAACGGCAGGTACTTCCTGGGCGCCAGCTATTACTATGCCGGTGCGGGTCATCACGTTACTTTTCGTGTCATCGTCTTTTTTGCAGCTTACCAATGCCACGGCCAGCGTGCCCAGCAGCAGGGCGCTTTTCAACATGTTTTTCATGGTATCAAAAGGAT
>CANHEC010000372.1 GCA_947459455.1 Chitinophagaceae bacterium | reverse complement strand
TGCGACCCGCCGCCGCCCGATGCATATTTGCCCTGCATTTGGTTCGCACCCCTCAGCGGTGCGATTAAAAGGGAAGTCCGGTGACCTGCCAACCAAAGGAAGTCCGGCGCTATCCCCGTAGCTGTAAGCCCCTTTGCAGCGGCCCCCAAAGCCGCCGCAGCCAAGACCTGATGATGCACATGCCACTGCCACAAGCGGGAAGGCCATCGGGTTGGGGTAAGCCAGAAGACCTGCCAGGTGCAGATAGCAACCATAGCTTTCGGAGGAAAAGCCGGGAATGCATTGTAACATCGTTGGCCTGCAGGCAACACGTTCGTGTACTCTCTCTCATTTCTGGTCTGAAAGCGGAATTCTTCACCAAACAAACTCATGTGTACTACAATGAGCAACAAACTGTTTTTGGTGGGAGCCGCTGTATGCCTGGCTTCCACTACCCTTGCCCAATCGGCCACGCCCGACAGTGGCCGCAACACCCTCGATGAGGTCACCATTACCGCCAACAAAATTTTGCAGAAGCAAAGCCAGACGGGCAAAGTCGTTACCGTCATCAGCCAGCAGGACATCGCTGCCAATGCCGGCAAAACACTGGGCCAGCTGCTGAATGAACAGGCCGGTCTCACCATCAATGGCGCCCTCAACAACCTGGGCACCAACCAAACCGTGTACCTGCGGGGCGCCGGCGCCGGTCGCACCCTTATTCTGGTAGATGGCGTACCCGCTTACGATCCCTCGCTGATCAACAACGAATTTGACCTGAACCTGATACCGCTGGCCCTGGTAGAACGTATCGAAGTAGCCCGTGGTGCCCAGTCCACCCTCTACGGCAGCGATGCTATTGGTGGTGTCATCAATATTATTACCACCGCCCCTGCCAATAAGCGCATTGGCGGCACAGCAGGCCTCAGCTACGGCCGCTTTGGTACCCTGCGGGCCGATGCGCAGCTGCAAGGCCAACTGCAAAAGTTTGACTACAGCATACGCTACGGCTATCTCAACAGCCAGGGCTTTTCTACAGCGCAAGACCGCACCAATGCCGGCAATTTTGACAAAGACGGCTACGAGCAACACGCCGTAAACGCCCGGGCCGGCTACCAACTGAGCAAGGCGCTGAAACTAAGCAGCTACCTGCAATACAGCGATTACCAGACCGATCTCGACAACGGCATTTTCCGCGACGACCGCGACTACACCTCGGCCAGCAACAACCTGCTCACTGGCCTGACTGCCGATTGGAAAAAAGAGAAGTACCAGCTGAAGCTGCACTACATGTACAGCCACACCAACCGTAATCTGCTGGACGATAGCACCCATGTGGGCGGCTTTGCCAAATTCAGCACCAACGATTTTTATGGCAAAGCACAGTTTGCCGAATTGTACGGCAGCTTTCAGCTGAGCAAGCGTTTTACCCTGCTGGCTGGTACCGACTTTCGGTACAGCAGCATGAACAGCCGCTTCTTCTCCCTCAGCAGTTTCGGGCCGTTTACCGATGCATTCAAAGACACCTCGCTGTACCAGGCCAGCGCCTATAGTTCATTGCTCTACGGCCATCGCTGGCTCCATATCGAAGCCGGCATACGGTGGAATTATCACCAGCGCTACGGCAACAACGCCACCTACACCTTCAACCCCTCGGTGCGCATCAACAGCCAGTGGCGGGTGTTTGGCAGCATCGCCAGCGGTTTCAAGGCGCCATCCATTTACCAGCTGTACAGCGCCTTTGGCAATGAAAACCTGGAGCCCGAAACCAGCGTCAATTACGAACTGGGAGTACAGTATGGTCACAAACAATTGCGCAGCCGCCTGGTATACTTTCATCGAAAAATCAACAACGGCCTCGACTTTGATAATATCAACTTCGTGTACTTCAACTACAACCGCCAAACCGTGAACGGCCTGGAGTTGGAAACTGAATGGAAGCCACTGCAGCAACTGACGATTACCGCCAACTATACCTGGCTGAGCCCTACCGAGCAATCGCAAAGCCGCATTACCAACAAAGACAGCAGCTACAGCTACCTGCTGCGCCGCCCCCAGCACCAGCTGCAGGCCAGCGTGGCCTGGCAGGTGAGCCAGCAGGTACTGGTGAGTGTGCAGGGCCGCTATGTAGGCCAGCGCTACGATGTGGGCGGCTTTCGCCAGCCCGATGTGGCCCTGTCCGATTACTTTTTGCTGGGCGCCCACGCCAGCTGGCAGGCTACCAGCCGCCTCAGCCTGTTTGCCGATGTGCAAAACATAGCCAACACCAGCTTTGTAGAAATACGCGGCTACAACAGCATGCCGCGTAATGTGCAGGCAGGTGCCCGCTTCCGCTTTTAAGGTAATGGACACACAAATACAGCTGCCATGCACCACGAACAACAAAACTGCCCCCGCTGCGGCACTGCCTTTGAGTGTCGCGTAGGCGATGTTACCAATTGCCAGTGCTACGGCATCCAGCTATCGGCCGAGGCCGAAGCGTATGTGCAGCAGCACTATCCCGGCGCCTGCTTGTGCCGCACTTGCCTGCAGCAGCTACAGCAGCGCTACCACTTGTTTGTGCAGCAGCCGCATCGGTATACTCAACGCTAAACTTTTTCATCACACCCATGCTTACCGCGCCCCATACACCCGTAGTGCTCAGCTGGAGCGGTGGCAAAGACTGTGCTTTTGCCCTGCACCAGCTGCGCCTGCTCACACCCTATCGGGTCACCCACTTGCTCAGTGTGCTGCAGGCGCACGATGGCACGTTGAACATGCACGGCATCAGCGAGGCACTGCTGGACGCACAAGCAGCCGCCATTGGGCTGCCGCTGGTAAAAGTGTGGGTACGGCAACCCGATAACGAACACTACGAAGCCCAGCTGGCAGCAGCCCTGCAGCCCCTGGCTGCTATCGGCATCCGGCACCTGGCGTTTGGCGATTTGTATCTCGATGACCTGCGCCGTTACCGCGAAGCCATGCTGCAGCGCTGCGGTTGGCAGGCCCTGTTTCCACTGTGGCAGCAGCCTACGCCTGTGCTGGCGCAGCTCATCCTGGCGGCTGGTTTTCGCACCCGCCTGTGCTGTGTGCAGGTGCCGCCCATGCTGGCCAGCCACGCCGGTGCCGAGTGGAATGCAGAGCTACTGGCTACCCTCCCTGCAGAGGTCGATCCTTGCGGCGAAAACGGCGAGTTTCATACGTTTTGCTACGATGGCCCCATTTTTCAACAGCCGCTAAACCTGGCGCCAGCAGGCACCAGCAGCCGGCAGCTACAGGTACACCCGCTGGCCCTGCCGCAGCAGTACGTGTACCAGCATTGGCAGCCCGCCACGCCCACTTAGCTTTTATTTTGCAGGGGCAGTCAGCAGCAGTACAGCGCCCGGCAGCAGTTCCGGCTGTGCGCTGCTACTCCTGCACAAAGGCCCATGCACCCGCCTCCACAGGGGTATCCGCTCCCATCCGGCGCCCATCAGCCACACTGCAGCACCCATCTCCCCACCCTCCTCATTCATCATTCCTCATTCACTGTTGTCCGGTAAAAGTTGTGAAATGAGATCAAAAAAGGGGGCCTGAGCCCCCGGTTTGGATTAGTTTAGAGTTACCACACTTTCAACTTATCCAGATGGCCAAATCTAGTCATTTTACC
>CANHEC010000371.1 GCA_947459455.1 Chitinophagaceae bacterium | reverse complement strand
GCAAATGTGAGATTGATGGACAGGTTTCGCCGCAGCTTTTGCAGTGGCCCTTTCGACCGCTGGCGCAAAAAACTCCGCTGCTGCAGCAGCTGGCCCAGCAACGTATCATTTGCCTCAGTGCTCTTCCATATTTCTTGCAGGTCCATGCTATTTAGGTTGTAGTAGGGTGATCAAATGATTTTTAATTCGGTGCAGCTTTACCCCCACATGGTTCACGGTAATACCCATGATTTCGCTGATCTCGGGGTTGGTATAGCCGTCGAGATGGAGGCTGATGATAGCCCGGTCGGTTTCGGGCAGCTGCCGAATGGCCTGGCGCAGCAGGCGGGCATTTTCAGTAGCATGCGGGGCAGCCGCTTCTACCGCGGCCGTTTCTGCCAGCTCTTCGCGGTAATCGGTCAGCTGGCGCTTGCGTTGGCTGGTCAAAATGGTATTCAGGCTTACCCGATACAGCCAGGTGCTGAACTTGGCTTCGCCGCGAAAGCTGCCGTAGGCCCGCCATGCCTGCAGCAGTATTTCCTGATAAAGATCTTTCCGATCCTCATCGCTGTCAGCATACAAGCCCACCAGTTTGTAAATAATACCCTGGTTGGCCGCTATTTGCGCTAGAAACTCTTTTTCTGAAGGCATGTGAGGTAACAGTATTTCGGAATGAACGGCAAGACCCGTAGCGCTAACAAGATAGGGGCATAGCCGCAAATGGCGACTGCACTTGCGCCTGCTGCCACTGACGGGCCGATTTGGCAAAACCAGCGCCAATCAGCAGGCCCATCGTCAGCAGCAGCAAAGCAAATCCGCACCTTACGAGCCGTTTTCTGTCGAAAAATTTTTCCATCGTTTCTACCTGATTTTTGGGGTGTGCATAGGCATTGGTAGCAGCCCGGGGGCCTGGCATTACAAATAGCCAATAAAAAAATGTGCTGCCGCTTTCACATGCTTATGCGATGACGCGGTATGAGTGCCGTGACTTGTTTTGCATTACACACTAAATACTTCGCTTTATGTTTCGCACACTGCTCTTGTGCTGCCTTTTTGCCGGCAGCTACCAGCTGGCGGCAGCCCAGTTTGGCACCCCTTCGTGGTCGGCCCAATCGTTTGGTCCGGCCCAATTGCTCCAGCATGCCGAACTGTACAATCAACTGCTGGATTTGAACATGACCAGCGCTGAAAAGCAACAGCATGCCCGCTACCTGCAGCAAAAGCTGGATGGCCATGACGCACAGGTAACAGACATGCTGCAGGGCGATTTGGCTTTTAAGCAGCGCATGGATGCCATGAGCCCGGCACAACGCCAACAGTTGATAGAACGTACCCGCCCCATGACCATTGACCTGCTGCTGAAGCCGGAGGCCGCACACGATGAGGCTACCCAATGGATGCTGCGCTTGTATTTGCAAAAACATCCATCGCTGGTAGCATCTGTCATTCCATTTACCCGGCATATAGCCGATGCGCTGATTGATAGCGACTACTTCATTGGCACCACTCTGAAAGGCCAACCCGCCAAGCCACTGCGCCCCGACCAACGACAAGCGGCCTATCAGCAGCTGGGCAAAGCATGGAAGGGCCTGCCCGAAGCGCAGCAGCGGCAGTTGTTGTTCAATACCAGCTACGCCTCGGCGGTTATTCACTACTGGCCGCAGCTGGGTGCTGCCAGCCGACTGGATGTAAAACTGAAAATGGTGGGTGCTGACTACCTGACGGCCGCCGAAAAGCGAATGCTGCAGCAGCAAGCTGCCTTACAGCAGCAGGCCATGGCCCTGGGTGCCCAGCAGGGGCAGCTGCTGCAAAATGAAATCAACTTTATGAAGCAAAGCCAGGACATCATCATGGGCCGGGGCATTCGGTGGAATCCGGCAGCTAACCGCTACGAGCAAATGGGCGGCGTCGTCACTGAATTTTGGGCACCATAAGCTTACTGCCAGCCGCCACCCAGCGCTTTGTACAGTTGTACCAGCGCATTCAGGCGCTGCTGAAAAGTAACGGACTCGGCCAGCTCGGCATCAAACAGGTAGTTTTCCTGTATCAGCACTTCGTAGTAGCTGCTGTATCCGTAGTCGTATTTGGCACGGGTCAGTTCCAGCGATTTGCGAGCCGCCTGCGTCAGTTCGGTACGTACCCGGTATTCATCATTAAATGTGCGGTACTGCGCCAGCGCATTGTCTACATCGGCCATGGCCCGCAGCACGGTTTGCTCATAGTTGTAGGCCAGTTGCTTAGTTCGGTACTCTTCTACTTTTACCCGGCGTTTGTTTTGCCCAAACTGAAAAATGGGCCCTACCAACCCCGCAAAGCCATTGGCCACAAAACCACTGCCGCCCACCAGGCTGCTGAGCTGCGGGCTGGCAAAGCCCAGCACGCCCGTGAGGCTAAACTGCGGATACAGGTTGGCCCGGGCAATGCCGATGCTGTAAAACTGCGCTTCCAGCCGGCGTTCGGCTTCCCGCACATCGGGGCGGCGCTGCAGCAGCTGCGAGGGCAAACCGGCGGGAATATCCGGCGTTACCGTTTGTGCAAACAAACCATCGCCCCGCTCCAGCGGGCCGGGTGGCAGGCCCATCAGGGTCCGAATGGCGTTTTGCACTAAAATGATTTGCCGCTCAAAAGCAGGAATGGCAGCCGCCGCCAGTCCAGCCTGCTGATCGGCTTGCAGCTTATCTACCTCGGCCACATAGCCTTTTGAAAATCGTTCGCCAATGATGCGGGCACTTTCCTGGCGTACCGTCAGGGTGCGCCGTGCTACTGCCAGCCGATTGTCGAGGTCTCGCAGCAAAAAGTATTGCGAAGCAATTTCGGCTACCAGGCTTACCACCAGTGCATTTCTGTTGTCTACATCGGCCAGCAGCCGGGTGTAGGCAGCCTGGTTATTGTTGCGAATGCGCCCCCACAAATCTATCTCCCAGTTGAGTGTGCCCAAGGCCCGCAGGGCACCGCCATCTACGCCTGCACCTAAGCGGCGGGCATCGGTACCGGCCTGGCCCCCACCGGCCTGCAGCTGGTAGCCAAAGGCCGGGTACAGGTTGGCCCGTACCAATCCGGCTATTTCACGGCTTTCTTCTATGCGGTTGGCCGCTGCCAGCAGGTTGCGGTTGCTATCCAGCGCTGTACGTATGTAGCGCTGCAGCACTGTATCGCCATACAGGTTGAACCAGCTGAGCAGCGCACTGGTGTCGGCACTGGCCGGCTGGGCATATTGGGCCGGCATATTGGGCAGTGTGGGCTGGCTATACTTGCCACCCACCAGGCAGCCGGTGCTTCCCATCAGGGCAGCCGCGGCCAGTATCATCAGCATGCGAGGTCGCATATCAGGTAGTTTCTGGTTGTTCAGGTTGTGCCGATGCTTCAGCATCGTCGTTATCGTGGTTGGCTTCGGCAGCCGCTACAGCCGGTGCAGCCTGGGCAGCGGCCTTGCGCTTGTTGCCTTCTATCATTACAAAAAAGGCGGGTATGAGAATGACCCCGATGATGGTGGCCACGAGCATACCGCTGAATACGGTGGTGCCCATCACCTTGCGGGCCTCGGCGCCAGCGCCCGATGCCAGCATCAGCGGCACTACGCCCAGTATAAAGGCAAACGAGGTCATGAGAATGGGGCGGAAACGCAGCCGTGCG
>CANHEC010000370.1 GCA_947459455.1 Chitinophagaceae bacterium | reverse complement strand
TATTTCAGACAACTGATGCAGCATACCGGCTTTGAGGTGGTCCCTTCGCATGGCAGCTATTTCGAACTGTACAGCTACAGCCAGCTGAGCCAGGAAAGCGAAAAGGACTTTGCCCTGCGCCTGGTAAAAGAATATGGTGTGGCCACCATTCCTACCTCGGCGTTTTACCAGCAGGGCAACGATCATGGCGTACTGCGCTTCTGCTTTGCCAAGCAGGCCAGCACGCTGGAAGCGGCGGTGGAGCGCCTCCGGCGGTTGCACTAAGCAGCGGTTTTGTGCACAGTTATCAATCCAGGTTTGGCGGCAGTAGGGCAACGCATCATTTTTGCGGCAGTAAAAAAATGAGCCCTCATGCGCCTGCTTCCTGCCTCTTTGTTTGGATGGTGCTGCCTGCTGCTAGCCAGCTGTAGCCAGCCCGATCCGTACGCCACCGTATCTGCTGAAGAAGCCATCGCCTTTGGTAAAAAATGGGCCCGCCAGCTATCGACAGGCAACCAGCAAAATGCTGCAGCCATGTTTAGCCGGCAAGCATTTGCCAGACAAATGGCCGATTATAATTTTTACGAGCTCAGCCAGTCGGACATAGCCACACAAGCCGAAAACTTTGACCTCGAAAGCATCGTAAACAATATACAGCTGACGGTGCAGCAGGGTGGGCATTACCGCTATATCAACCAGTTTTCCAAAGACGGTCGCCGGTATGTGCGTATACGGCAGTATGGGCGTGGCGCCTTCAGCTATTACGAAATCTTGCTGGTAAAGGAGAACGAAGAGGTGAAGATGGCCGACATCTATTCATACCACAGCGGCCAGTTTTTAAGCGCCGTTTACATGCAGGAGCTACGCTACTTCGAAAAAAGTGGCAAAAGCCGCCAATCCCAATATTTCGAAGAATTGCGCCAGGAAATCATGTACCGTGAACTTGCTGATGACGCCGCCGGGCTGCTGGAAAAATACGATATGCTGCCCCAGCAACTGAAGCGGCAGCAGCGGCTCAATTACCTGGCACTCATGTCGGCCATGTCGCAGGGCAACCTGCCACTGTCTGAGCAGCTGTACAGCCTGTATACCGCCAACAATCATACCCGCACCGACCGGCACCTGATTGACATACAGTACGCCATGCTGCAGCGCCGCCATGCCGACGCACTGGCCAACATCGATAGCGTGGGCCGCCTCACCGGCGATGATAAATGGCTCGTGTTTTACAAAGCGGTAGCCAGCCTGTACTGCGGACAGCTGGATGCTGCAGGCAGCTACCTGCAACAGTCATTGAAAAACAACCGCGACTTTGGCGACAACTACCTGTACCTGGCTCAGCTGATGGCCATGCGGGAGCGCTGGCCCGAAGCCCGGCTGATGCTACAGCGCTACCGCAGCCACCCCGATTTTTCGGGCACGCTGGAAAGTGAGCTGGTAGCAGCCTTTCCAAAATTGGAAGAAGACGAATAAGCGCCCGGCTCACCTGCACAGCGCCGCTATGAGGGCAGCCTCCGCCGGGTAGCGGGCCGATAGTGCTGCCGCATCGGCCAATTCAAAATCGGCAAAATCGAAGCCCGGCGCCACCGTGCAGCCTACCAGCGCATAGCCTTCTGGGCCTGCCACTTCGCTGGCAAACCACGCACCGGCCGGCACCCAGGCCTGGGGCACCGCATCCGCTTCCTTGCCCAGCTTTATGCATTCATACCGGCCATCTGTGTGCAGTACATGCACGTGCAGACTGGCGCCTTCATAGTGGTGCCAGCCTTCATCGCTGGCTATGCGGTGAAAGGCCGAAAAATTGCCCGCCGTCAGCAGGAAGTAGATCATGGTAGCGGCCGGCCGCAGCCCTGCCGATGTAGGCACCAGCACAGCACTGCGGTAGGTTTCGGCATAAAAGCCGCCTTCGGGGTGGGGCTGCAGTTGCAGCTGGCTTACCAGTTCCTCTATTCTTGCTTGCATGGCTGCAAAGGAAAGGCCAAAAATGCAGGAGCCAAACATCGCTGTTCCCAGCGCAATGCCCCCAGACTTGCACCCATCCAATCACTCACCAATTAACCAATCACCTAATCAACCAATCCCCCCTTTTCACTCCTCCTTTCCCCACACACCGCTCCACAGCTTGCCCGCCACTATAGCTGCTACCGAGGGCACTATCACAAACAGCCATAGCTGCTGCAGTGCCCAGCCTTGTACAAACAGTGCCTGGCTGATGCTGCGGGCTGGATTGACCGAAGTATTGGTAACCGGAATGCTGATGAGGTGAATAAGCGCCAGCGCCAGCCCAATGGCCAGCCCGGCAAAACCTGCCGGTGCCTTGGCAGCCGTGCTACCCAGTATCACCAGCAAAAACACAAACGTCATCACAAACTCGGTAGTGATGGCGGCAGTGAGGCTATAGCCGCCCGGCGAATGGTCGGCATAGCCGTTGGCTGCAAAATCGGCAATGGCACTGCCATTGCCGGTAGCAATGAGGTAGAGCACCGCCGCAGCGGCAATAGCCCCCAATATTTGGGCCAGTATGTAAGGCAGCACATCGGCCGCCGGCACCCTGCCCGCCGCCCACAGGCCCAGCGTCACCGCCGGATTGAGGTGCGCCCCCGATACGGGGCCCAGCGAATAGGCAATGGTAACTACCGTAAGGCCAAACGCCAGCGATACACCGAGCACCCCAATGGAGTTAGCCGCCAGTACAGCGCTGCCACAGCCGCCCAATACCAGCCAAAATGTTCCTACCAGTTCTGCTGCCAGTTTTTTCATGTTCATTTTTGTATGAAGGATTTTAAAAAAAAGAGACCGACGCCTGCGATGGCGCCCGGGCCAGCTGCCCTGCAACAAGATAACCGGTGCCGGCCAAAAGTGAAAGCGTTGTGTAATCTGCCACCGCCGGCCTTCCACAGCCGGCCGGCTGCGGTGGCTTTTATTTACCTTTGCCCCTCACTGTCTATTCAATCTTTAGAAAAATCTAGCTATGCCAGGTTTTGAACTGTGGGGCGCCGAAGAACGCAAAGAAGTAAACGACGTATTGGAAACCGGTGTGCTGATGCGCTACGGCTTCGATGGGCCCCGCCGCGGCATGTGGAAGGCGCAGGAACTGGAAAAAGCTATTACCGAGGTATTTGGCTGCCGCCATGCCCAGCTTACCAGCAGCGGTACCGCCGCCCTTACCACCGCCATGAGTGCCCTGGGCATTGGCTACGGCGATGAGGTCATCATGCCGGCATTCACCTTTGTAGCCAGCTTTGAGGCGGTGCTGAGCGTGGGCGCCATACCCGTGCTGGTTGATATTGATGAAAGCCTGACCTTGGCCCCCGAGGCCGTAAAGGCCGCCATCACCCCCCGCACCAAGTGTGTGATGCCCGTACACATGTGCGGCAGCATGGCCCACATGAGCGAACTGAAAGCCATTTGCAAAGCCAACAACCTGCTGCTGCTGGAAGATGCCTGCCAAAGCATTGGCGGCACCTACAAGGGGCAGCGCCTCGGTACCATCGGCCATGCCGGCACCTTTAGCTTCGATTATGTAAAAACCATTACCTGCGGCGAAGGCGGCGTGGTAATGACCAACGACGCCGACGTGTACGAAAAGTGCGACGGCTATACCGACCACGGCCACGACCATAAAGGCATCGACCGTGGCGC
>CANHEC010000369.1 GCA_947459455.1 Chitinophagaceae bacterium | reverse complement strand
GGAAAGCGGAAATCGCCAAATATCATGGAGCCGGCTGCCTGAGCAGCTATATCGCCCGACTCAATGAATTGCTGTTTTACATACCAGTAGATGTAGTTGATGCCGACCATGCTCACTACAAATAAGATCATCAGAATCCAGAAGGCTTTGTAGTTCTTCACCTTCATCCACTCTATGCGCAGCAGGTGCGGAAGATTGAGGTTCATGCGGTAGCAGCTTAGTTGGTTAGTTCAATGAATTTGCTCTCGAGGCTTCGGCGTTTCAGCAGCAGGTGGTCCAACACAATGCCTTGTTGGAAACTGTATTCGTTCACGCTTCGAAGGTCGGCGGTGCCCTGCTCAAAATGGAGCAACCATTTGCCGCCGTCGCCAGCTGTTATTTGTTTGCAATGCGGGAGGCCCTTCAGCAGCTCCGGCAGTTGCGGGGTATTGGCAGCGTTTACTTCTACCAAATCGTCCTGAGCCAGTATCTCATCCACATGGCCTGCAGCTATCAATACTCCTTTTTTCAAAATGGCCACATGGCTGCACACCTTTTCTACTTCATCCAGCAGGTGGCTGGCCATAATGATGGTTTTGCCCTCCGATGCCAGCCGCTTGATCAGGTCGCGTATCTCAGCAATGCCTACCGGGTCCAGGCCGTTGGTGGGTTCGTCAAACACCATGACCTGCGGATCGCCCAGCAGGCAACTGGCAATGGCCAGGCGCTGTTTCATGCCTAGCGAGTAGGTTTGAAACGGGCTGGTCTTACGTTGCAGCAGGTTCACTTTTTGCAGCACCCCGTCTATATCAGGGTTCTCTACGCCCTTGATGGCGGCTGCTATCTGCAGGTTCTGTACGGCGTTCAGGTAGTGGTAAAAGTTGGGGGTTTCCAGCAGGGTCCCAATCTTTTTGCGATGATCGGCATTGGGCACCTCGCCAAACAGGCGAATGCTGCCGCTGGTGGGCTGCAGTATGTTCATAATCAGGCCCAGCATAGTGGTTTTGCCACTGCCATTAGGACCCAGTATGCCATACACAGTTCCCTTGGGTATTTCCAGCGAAACTTGTTTCAGCGCCTGAATATTACCATAGTGCTTCGTCAGGCCGTCCAGTTCGAGTACAAATGCCATGCAGTGAAAATAGGGTGCCCCCTGCACATGCCCAAGCAAAGCTGACAAAAGGCCTGCAGCGCCGGTTGACCGGACGCAGCGCTACGAAAGCGGCAAAAAGCTGCCTATAAAAAAAGCGAAGCACTAGAGGTGCCTCGCTTTTTTCAAAAGATGATCCAACTGGTTACTTCAGCACTTTAGCCAGCTCAGCCTCCAGGTCTTCGCCCCGTAGGTTTTTCGCAATGATCTTGCCTTCTTTATCCAGCAGGAAATTGGCCGGAATCGATTGTACTTTATACAGGCGAGCAGCGGCGTTGTCCCAATACTGCAGGTCGCTCACATGGCTCCAGCTCAGCTTGTCGTCGGCTATCGCCTTTACCCAGGCTTCCTTTTCTTTATCCAGGCTTACACCCAGTATGGTAAAGCCCTTGTCTTTATAAGCGTTGTATGCCTTTACTACGTTTGGATTTTCCTGGCGGCAGGGTCCGCACCAGCTGGCCCAAAAATCAACCAGCACATATTGGCCTTTGAATGAGCTGAGTGATACCGGTTTGCCATTCACATCATTCATTTTAAAATCGGGGGCGGCGGCGCCAATGGCGGTGCTGGCGGCAGCTGTTACCAGCTCGCTTAGTTTTTTGCCAAAAAATGTTTGCTGAATGCCGGGTGTCAGGCTGTCGTACAGGTTGCGCATAGCCATTTCGTTGCCGGGCTCGTTCAGGTACATCAGGCCCAGATAGGGAGCCAGTACGCTATTTCTGTTGGCTTTGGAAAATGCCAATGCCTTTTCTTTCATTTCGCCCTGGATGCTGATCAGTTTGGCTTCGATGGCCTGCATGGCTTCCATGTTTTGTGCACGCTGTGCGGCCATGTAGTCGGGGTACATGGCTTCCATCTTTTTGCCAATGCTGGTCAGGTCATTTTCCAATTGCTTGAACAGCTTTTGGGTAGCGCCAGCTTGCACATCCGAGGTCCAGATGCTGTCTTTGTTCAGCGTAATTTTCACATCACCGGCATCGGCCCAAAAAGGCAGCTGATTGCCTTGTTGCTGTTGTTGCATATCGCCGCCAGCCAGTCGCAGCACCATCAGCTCCGGCTCTTTCAGCTTTACCGAGTATTTAAAACTTCCTTTTTCAATCTTAATGGAGTCGGGCTTGTTGGCTTCGCGGGAAGGAATGTACAGTTCCAGGTAGCCTTCCTGGATACCCGCTACTTTTCCGCTAATATCTACGGTGCCACCGGGGGCATCGCTTTTGTTGCTACAGGCGGCCAGCAGCATGCCGGCGGCCAGGGTCAGAAAAATGTTTTTCATTGTACGGTTTGCAAGTGATCGATGGGGCTGAAAAAAGCGCCACAAGGGTCGCTATTTCTGTAAAATACTGCTGTGATTTTAGACACAGGCCAGCAAAGAAAGGGCTTTATGTGGTTAGCAAACGGCCAAAGTTGGGGCCCCGGTACCGTCTGTCGACCACGGGGGCGGCTTGGTCGAATTTCCCAGTTTGAGATTTTTTTAAAAGAGAGAAGTGGTCGAGTTTTGCCCGACCCATGAAACCCTTGAAGATATTCGTACTGGAAGATGAGCCCTGGTATGGGATGTTTTTGCGCCATACGCTGCAGCTGAGTCCCGACCATGAAGTAAGCCTGTTTGAAGAGCCTGCTGCCCTGCTAAAGGCGCTGGCCGACAAACCAGATCTGGTGACCATAGACTACAACCTGCCCGGCATGAAAGGGGATGAGGTTATCCAGCTCATCAAACAAAAGTACCCTGATTTGCCGGTGGTTGTCATCTCTGAGCAGCAAGACATTAACATTGCGGTACAGCTGTTGAAGTTGGGGGCGCACGACTATCTGGTAAAGGACGAAGACATTGCCGACCGACTTTGGAATATTTCCCGCACCGTAGCCGAACTGCAGGCCTTGCGCACCGAAGTCGAAACTCTGCGAAAAGTAGTTCGTAACCGCTTTGTGCCCGGCCATGCCATGATAGGCGACAGCGCCGCCATGCAAAAAGTGTATGAACTCATCGAAAAGGCCAATCGCAGCACCATCAATGTGTCGATCACCGGCGAAACCGGTACGGGTAAAGAAGTGGTAGCCAAGGCCATCCACTATGGCTCGGCCCGCAGCAGCCAGCCGTTTGTCGCCGTCAATATTGCTGCAGTGCCCAAAGAACTGATCGAAAGCGAACTGTTTGGCCACGAGAAAGGTGCGTTTACCGGTGCGCTGAACAAGCGAATTGGCAAGTTTGAGGAAGCACACGGCGGCACGCTGTTTCTAGATGAAATAGGCGAAATGGAACTGGGCCTTCAGGCCAAACTGCTGCGGGTGCTGCAGGAGCGGGAGTTGTACCGCGTTGGCGGCTCTCAGCGCATTCCGCTCGATGTACGAATTGTGGTAGCTACTCACCGCAATCTGATGGATGAAGTGGCGGCAGGCCGCTTTCGGGAAGACCTGTACTACCGACTGTTGGGGCTGCAGCTGCACTTGCCAGCCTTGCGCCACCGTGATAATGATATCGTACTGCTGGCACGTCATTTTCTGAAAGCAACTTG
>CANHEC010000368.1 GCA_947459455.1 Chitinophagaceae bacterium | reverse complement strand
CTTGAGCCCATTCAATTTTTCCAGCTGGTCTTTTTGCTGGGTGATGCGTTCATTCAGCAGCAGCAGCTGCTGATTATTGCGTTGGGTTTGGCGCCACAGGTACCCTATGCTGGCCGCTGCTGCCAATGCCAGTACGGCAACTGCTACCAGCCAATTGCGGGTTTTCCGTTGGGTTTCTATCTCTGCTTGTTTCTTTTCCACCCTGTATTCTGCTTCTTTTTCGGCAATGGAGGCCCTGATGTCGGCATTCAGCACTGTATCCTTGAGGGCGTAGTACAGCTCGGTGTAGTGAAGCTGGCTGTCGGGCTGGCTGGTCATTTTATACAGCTCTGCCAGGTTGCGATAGTTTTCGAGCTCGGCACTTTGGCTACCGGCCTCTTTGCACAGGCGTATACTGATGTGAAAAGCTTCGCGGGCCGAATCGATCATATTGTTAATCATGTAGCCCACCGCCAGGTTGTTGTACAATGCACCGATGTAGTCGGGCACATTGTAGGCCTGTTTTCCCAGGTACAGCGCTTCTCGAAACAACGCCAGCGCCTGTGGAAACGCTTTCTTCTTTTTATAGTTCAGGCCCAGATTGGCCTTGGCATTGGCCAGCAGCAAGGTGTCGGCCACGGCTTCGCCCAGCTGTATCGATTTGCCAAAGTAGTATTCGGCGCTATCCAGTTGTTGCTGTTTACCAAATACCAGTCCCCGCTCTATATAATACCCTGCCAGGCCTATGGTGTCTTTGTACCTGATGTGCACTGCGGCTGCCATGTCGTGATACTGCCGGGCTTTTTGCAGGCTACCCATTTCAAAAAACACATTGCCCAGCGACATGTAGGAGTTGGCCAGGCGCCCCTTGAACTTATTTGCCTCGCCAATGCGGATGGCCTGCAGGTAATACTCAATGGCTTTTTCATATTTACCCATCGACAAGTAGCTATAGCCCAGGTTGTAGTAAGCCCGCCATTCATTCACCGGCCGCCGCAGGCTGGTGGCCAGCTGCGAGGCTTCGGCGTAATACATCACAGACTTGTTGTTGTCTACATCCTGAAAAAGAGCGCCCAGTTCTTCGAGAGCGGTTAGCCGCACCGTATCGGGCGTAGCGCTGTTGGTAAGCTGGGCCGAAAAACTATCGATGAGCCGGGCTTTTTGACCCAAAGCCATAGTAGCTACCAGGCAAAAGCTTTGCAAAAGGAAAAGGCCAAAAAGTGTATGTTTCATGTGTCGGGAAATCGTTTGATGGTTTTGTGCCGCAACACAGCCTCCTGCATCGCCTCCAGGTAGCTTTTGCCAATGGGCAGCGATACCTGGTCCAATTCTACCTGCTGCTGCCGAATGGCGGTGATACGGTCGGAATTGATAAGGTGTGTACGCGAAATACGGATGAAATTGCCGGTTGGCAGTTGTGCTTCCAGGTGTTTCAGGTTCACCAGCACCAGGTGTTTCTGCCCATTCTGCAGGTGAATCTGCACGAAATCACCGGTTGCCTCTACATACACAATGCTGGCCAGCTCCAGCCGGAGGTAGTCGTTTTTGTCGCGTATAAACACATAGCCATCGGGCGGGGCAGGTGCCGGGGCAGGTGCTGCCGCCAGCAGCCTTTCGCGGGCCTTTTGCAAGGCTCGCAGCAGGCGGTCCTTCTGCACCGGCTTTACTATGTAGTCTACCGCTTCTATCTCAAATCCTTCGGCAGCGTAGCCGGTATGTGAGGTAACAAAGATGAACAGCGGGGGCCGGCTGAGGCTACGGGCCAGTTCCATACCGGTCAGGCCGGGCATTTCTACATCCAGCACGGCTACATCCACCGTATGCTGCTGCAAATAGGCCAGGCATGGCCATGCGCCATCGTGCACGGCCATCAGCTCTACCCCCGGCATGCCAGATAACAGCAAGCGCAGATGCTCTCTGAACACCAGGTCATCATCGGCTGCTACCACCTTCAGTATTGTTTGCTCTGTGCTCATGCCAGGTACATCCATTGGTTTGTCGACGCAAAATAGCTATTCGTATACTCAAACTGCGCATTCGTATATCACAGCTTGCATACCTCCCACAGGCTTGTAGTTTTATATCCGAAACACACCACTCAACGAACCATCTCCTTAAAACCACTAAACCACTTAAACATCCCACGCCCTCCACAAAAGCAGCTGGTACAACACACCCTGTGCCTGCTTCTTCAGGGTAAAAAAACTGCCTCTCTACCCGGGGCAGTTTTTTTCTTTTTTGGCAGCGCCCCTTGTGGCTCCTTAGCTTTAGCTTCCATTTTTTACACAAACCGAGAATGGCTGCTGCCGTATGAAAAAGTTGTTTCGTTATCTGCTATATGCTGTAGCGCTGCTTACCATCGTTTATCTGCTGGGTCCCGCACCGGCTGCGCCGGTGTACCAGCCGGCCTTGCCAGCAGTGCCAGCCGCTGCCGATAGCCTGGAAGCTGCCGTGGCGGCCATGGAGGCGGCTCATCGGCTGAAGCCTGATAATGAGGCCCGCATTGTGTGGTACAATGATTCGGTGCGGCAGCCCACCGAGTATGCCATTGTGTACCTGCACGGCTTTAGTGCCAGCCAGGAAGAGGGCGATCCTACCCACCGTGATATTGCCCGCTTTTTTGGTGCCAATTTGTACCTGGCCCGCCTGGATCAGCATGGCATAGATACTACCGATGCGCTGATCAACTACAGTGCCGATGGACTGTGGCAAAGTGCAAAGACGGCCTATGCCATTGGCCGCCAGCTGGGCAAAAAAGTGATACTGATGGGCACCAGCACCGGCGGATCGGTAGCCCTTCAGCTGGCCGCTACTTATCCCGAAATAGCCGGCTTGGTGCTCATTTCACCCAATATCCGCATCAATGATCCCAACGCATGGCTGCTCAACAACCACTGGGGCAAGCAAATAGCCCGATTGGTACTGGGCAGCAATTACCGCAAAGCTGCCGACGAACGACCGATTTACAAGCAATACTGGAACTACGAGTACCGCATCGAAAGCCTGGTAGCGTTGCAGGACTATCTGGAAACGGCCATGGTGCCGGCCACCTTTAAAGCAGTGAAGCAGCCCGTGCTGACGCTGGCCTACTACAAAAATGAACAGGAACAGGACCCCGTAGTAAAAGTGAGTGCCATGCGCACCATGCATGAGCAGCTGGGTACGGCACCCGAACTGAAGCAGCTGGTAGAAATGCCCACCACCGGCGACCATGTGCAAGGCTCCCCCATCAAAAGCAAAGATGTGGAAGGCCTGCAGTCGCAAATCCGCCTGTTTCTGACAGAGGTAATGAAGCTGACTCCGCAATAGCCCTTCAGCTGGCCTCAACAGGCTGTTTGCCTTTGGTGAGATGCCCGGTAATGGCTGTTTGCCTGCCACCACACGAGGCACTTAATCGTTAGGCGGGCCTCTCTGGGTTTTGCTTTGGCTGAAATGGCCGGGCTGCTATTACAACCATGTCCTTGTAGCGTTGGCAGCAAAGCTTTTTATCGTATCAGCACGGTAGTACCTTTTGTTTGTTGGCGCTGCCCCTTTTCATCGGTATACTGCAGCATCCATACATAGGTGCCGGCGGCTTGTGGCAGGCCATTGATGCGGCCGTCCCACTTGCGGGTCCAGTCGCGGGTTTCCCATACCTGCTGCCCCAGCCTGTTGTACACTACAAAGTGCAGATTGGTAGCTTT
>CANHEC010000367.1 GCA_947459455.1 Chitinophagaceae bacterium | reverse complement strand
CAGCTCGGCTGTTTTGGGCCCCTTGTCGTCGGTAAACAGTCCGCCCTGCAAAGCGGCGTGGTAGCCCTGCCAGGTGAGCATGGGATGGATGAAAAAGTAAAACTCCTTGCGATGACCGGGTGCAGGGCCACCGCGGCGGCTCACCCGCCCGTCAAAGTGGGCACTGTTGGCATAGTCTTCCATTTTGCCGGCTCGTAGCAGCACACCGGTGCTGGCATTGGTCAGTGCATTGCCCAGGTGGGCCTGGGCGGTAGCGGCCACGTCGTAGCCGCGGCTGGCGGGGGCGCCCTTCAGCAGGGTGTGGGCCATTTGCCAGCCCAGGTTCAGGCTCCATTCGTTGCGCAGCTGGTTGGGCCAGCCCTCCACGTCGTATATGCCAATGATGCCGTGGTACCAGCGCTGCACCTGCTCGGCGCCGCTGCGGGGCCCAATGGTACCCACGGTAGCGCTAAACGCCATCATGCGGCCGGGCCGGCTAAAGTGACGCCGCTGCAAGCTGCCATACAGGTAGCCGGCAAATGGGCGGTCTTGGGTAGCCAGGTTAATGCTGTCGTACCGCACGGGGTTGAAAATGTGCTGCCCCAGCTCGGCACTCCACACCTGCTTGTGGCGGGTGCCGCCCGCCCAGCTAAAGCGAAACGAAAGCCCGTTGGTATAGTAGCCGTCGCGGAGCTGTAGCACATAGTTGTCGTTTTCGCTGGTCACCAGCAGCTCGTGCCGCCAGTAGTTCATCGTGGGCCGCGGGGCCGGCGGGGCGGTCGAATCGGTGGCCGGTTGGGCCGCGGCGTGCAGGCTCAGCAGGCAGGCGGCCAGCCAGCCAGCCGCCTTGTGGCAATACAGGTGGGGCATACGGGGGCCAATATTACGACTCAACCGCTCACAGCCATCCGGCAGGGAGGGCGCCAGCTGGGTGGGGCTGGGTTTTTGGGGCACTCAGCAGCAGTGCCAGCCCCGGCAGCGGTAGCCACCTGTCGGCACTACTCCTGCCCCGCCGGGGCGGGGTGCGGGGTAGTGTCCTCCATGTGGCAGCCCATCGGCAGCAGCGCAGGTCCCGGCTTTCCGTCAGGTGCAGCAGGCTTTATCTGTTCGAAAGCTATTCAATGTCGTCGGCGTCGGGGGCGCCCCGCTGCAGCCACTGCATCACCCGGTTTACCTCGCTGCTGCCAAAGCCCTTTTGCAGCAGGTAGGTCTTGGTTTTGGCCCAGCGCTGCGCCGGTGTGCCGGCTTTCACCGCCTCCCATTTGGCCCGGGCCAGCTTGTGCAGCACGGCCTCGTGGTCTTCATCGGGTATATCGGCCAGGGCCCGCTTTATGCAGTACTCGCTGATCTTTTTTTGGCGCAGGGCGTAGGCTATTTTGGTCTTGCCCCATTTTTTCATCCGAAAGTGCCCCCCGGCAAACTGGATGGCAAACCGTTCCTCGTTCAGGTAGTTCTCTTCTATCAGCCGGGCTATGATGGTGTCGGCTTCGGCAGCAGTCAGGCCGGCCCCCCGCAGCTTGTCCATTACATCGTGCTGGCAGCGTTCCTGCCAGGCACACCAGCCCTTCATTTTTTCCCAGGCCTGGGCGGGGGTCCATCGGTCTTGTTTTTGGTACATGCGGGGGTGTTGGCAGCAGGCCGGCAAGTTATCAACAGGCGCCAAAACCGCTGGAACAACCCAAAAAGATTTTGCCTTAGGTTTGTCGGCGTCCTGCATCTTTGCCGCCAAGGCGGCGCCCTCCAAAAGGGCCATCACTGCTTATATACAAGTATCAAAATTTGCCGATATGAAGTTCATCGTTTCGTCGTCGCTGCTGCTGAAACAACTCCAGCAAATCAACGGCGTAATACAGGCCAACAACGTGTTGCCTATTCTCGAAGATTTTCTGTTTGAAATAGACAAGAACAAGCTGACCGTAACCGCTACCGACCTGGAAACCGTGATGCGGGTAACCCTGGAGGTAGAAGCCAAAGAAACCGGCAAAGTGTGCGTGCCCGCCAAAATCCTGATGGACTCGCTGAAAAACCTGCCCGATCAGCCGCTCACTTTCAACATCGATAAGAACTACGGCATAGAGCTGACCAGCGATAGCGGTAAGTACAAGGTGATGGGCGAAAACCCCGACAACTTTCCGAAAGAGCCCTCGGCCGACGATACCAACAGCTTTACCATGACCAGCACGGCGCTGGTAACGGCCATCAACAAGAGCCTGTTTGCGGTGAGCAACGACGATCTGCGCCCCGCCATGACCGGCGTATTTTTTGAGCTGAACAAAGACAGCCTGCAGTTTGTGGCTACCGATGCGCACCGCCTGGTACGCTACCGCCGCACCGATGTAAGCTGCCCCAAGACCGACTCGTTCATTGTGCCCAAAAAGCCGCTGAACCTGCTGAAAAGCGCCCTGCCCGACAACGAAGACGAGATCACGCTGAGCTACAACGGCAACCACCTGTTTGTAGTGCACGGCACTACCCAAATGAGCTGCCGCCTTATCGATGCCCGCTTCCCCGACTACAAAGTGGTGATACCGGCCGACAATCCCTACCGCATGACGGTGAGCAAGACCGACTTTCAGCAGGCGCTGCGCCGTGTCAGCATCTTTAGCAACAAGAGTACCAACCAGGTGGCCCTCACCATTACCGGCAGCCAGCTTACCCTGCAGGCGCAGGATATCGATTTCAGCTTTGAGGGTAGCGAACGCATGCCCTGCCAATACACCGGCCAGGATATCCAGATTGCTTTCAATGCCCGCTTTTTGATAGAAATGCTGAACGCTGCCGATACCCCCGAGGTAGTGATGGAGCTGAGCACACCTACCAAGGCCGGCATCATCAAGCCCACCGAAATAGGCGAGGGCGAAGAACTGCTGATGCTGGTAATGCCGCTGATGCTGAACAACTAAGCCGACCAAATCAATCTATCATATCAAACGGCACCCGGCATTGTACCGGGTGCCGTTTGTTTTTTTAAGCATGCGCAGAAAAGGTGCTAAGCTGCCAACTGCGCCGAAGTCACAGCCTGCTCCCGGGCATTGCAGGCGGCATCCCGCTCAACCGAAGCAGCCAGCGGCTCAGCTCATTTGCCCGCATCATTTACGAGCCGGGGCACAAGCACCGCAAGTGACCGATAGCTGTTTGAGGTAGCGGGTCAATTTACACTCCGGCTGAGCTCTATCCAGCGCTGGCGTTGTTCGCTCCACACCAGTGTCAGCGTATCGTCGGTACCCATCTGGTAGTCAGTATTCAGTTGTGTACGGTTACTGCCATTGTCTAAAAAAACGATCGGCGAATTGGACGCCATCATGTCTGCAAGGATAATGAGCACCTGGCCATCGGTACTGCCGGGCTCCATGGTAATAAAAGCAGGCCCGCCCATGCCATTTGCCAACCGCAGAAAGCTTCGATTGCCGGCGGCAATAGTGGTTTGGATAGCTGCAACCTGGATGCTTGCCGATCGGAGGGCCAGCGATCCGTTTACATCAAGCTGCACGCCCGCAATGTTGTCGGTGCCAATACCCACCTTTTCGTTGAAAACGCTGGCGCCATCTACCCGTAAGGTGCCGCCCACGTGCAGGCGGGCGGTGGGGGTGCCGATGCCTATTCCCACCTTTTCGTTGAAAATGCTGGCGTCATCTACCTGTAAGGTGCCGGCTACGTGCAGGCGGGCGGTGGGGGTGCCGATGCCTAT
>CANHEC010000366.1 GCA_947459455.1 Chitinophagaceae bacterium | reverse complement strand
AAATCCAGGGGTGGCCGTTTTCGACGCGGGGCGCAATTTTTTTGCGCAGGTAAATGATTTGCATAAACAGGGAGTGGGCACGGAGGCCCGTTGGTTGTAAAACAAGGCGGCAAAAGTACAGGATGCAGGGCAGTGCACTGGTTTTGTGATGGAGCCGATGTGTGAGATGCGGCAGCAAGGCCAGATAAGCCAGCACGTGAACAAGTACCTGAAGCAGGGCGGAAAGCCGGGGCCTGCACTGCTGGCCATGACATGCCCGACTGAGCGGCGGGCTTGTGCGGTGGCGTGCCGTGCACCACGCGAAGGCGGGTGCAGCTGCCGGGCTTGGCACAGCAGCTGATATGCCCACATCATTACCCAACCTAGCACAGCGGTGCCAGCAGGCGCCGTATTTTTTTGCCTACTTTCCAACCACTAAGCATCACTCATGCTCTTAGTAGGTAGAAAAGCACCTGCATTTTGATAGACGAACAACTGATGGAAGCCTGCCTGCGGCAGGAGCGTACGGCCCAGCGCAGGCTGTACGAACTGATGAGCCCCCCGCTGTATCAGGTGTGCAAGCGCTACCTGCGCCATGCCCACGAGGTAGAAGATGTGCTGGCCGAAGCCTGCTACCTGATATTGACAAGGCTGCACCAGCTGCGGGAGTGGCGAGCCTTTGAAGGCTGGGCCCGCCAGATAGCGGTGAACCAATGCCTGGCCTACCTGCGGCGCCAAACCAGCTTTGCCATGCACCTGACCGAGGAGGCGGCGGCCGAACTGCCGGCACCGGCCACCGGCCCTCCTATGGCGGCGCAAGACCTGCTGCTGCTGGTACAGCAACTGCCCGATGGCTGCCGCACCATTTTTAACCTGTACGTGGTAGAGGGCTACTCGCACAAGGAAATAGCAGCCCTGCTGGGCATATCGGAAGGCACGTCGAAATCGCAGCTCAATTTTTCGAGAAAAAAATTGCAGGAACTGGTACACGCATTTTATCACCCTTCAGTGAAGAGCCATGAGCAACAACGATAAATTTTTTGAATCATTCAAAGCGGCTGCCCGGGAGGTAGAGGAGCAACGATTTGCCGGCTTTGAAGACGTATGGCAGCGGGTAGAGCAGCGGCTGGACGAACAGCCGGTGCGGCGCCTGGCCTGGTACCGCCGCCCGGTGTGGTGGGGGGTGGCAGCCGCCATAGTGCTGCTATTGGGCCTGCTGCTGTGGCCCGCCGCCGATGAACAAGCGACAGCGCCGATAGCGCAACAGCCAACTGCGCAGCCACCTGCACCGGTACCCGGCACCGAGCCGCTGCTACCTGCTGCTGACGACGTGGTGACAGTTGAACCTGAAAAGAGTAACCCTTCACAACGATCATCGCCAGCCCTTGCCACACAAAGCCGCAGTGCAGCCACCAGGCAGCCTGCCGATGAAGTACCGACTGCTGCTACAGCACCCAGGGCCGAAGCAGTAGCAAGCACCGCCAGCGCTGCACCCGTGCGCCCCGATAGCCTGCGCAGCGGTGTGGTAAAAGATGCCACGGGCAGGCCGCTGGCCGGCGCCATGGTAAGCAGCAGCAAAGCCACTGTAGTGACGGATGCGCAGGGCCGCTATAGCCTGCCGGTGAGTGCCGAGGCCGATAGCATCCAGGTTAACCTGATAGGCTACGAGCCAACAGCGCTGAAAGCAGCAACAGCTGATAATGACGTGGTGCTGCAACTATCGGCCAATACGCTGAGTGAAGTGGTGGTGACGGGGTACAGTGTCAAGCAGAAAAGGGATATAACCGGCGCAGTAACAAGTGTGAACCAGCGCAATTTTCAATACAGCGCCAGTGCGCCGGCGCAAGGCCTACAGGGTAGGGTGCCGGGCGTGCAGGCACGGGGCAATGCCGGCGTACCGGGCACTGGTGCGCAGGTGAGAATCCGCGGGGCCGCCTCTGTGAAAGGGGGGCAGGAGCCGCTGTATTTGGTAAATGGGGTGCCGGTATCGGGCCGGGCTTTTGCCAGGCTGAAGCCGGCCGACATAGAAAATGTAAACGTGCTGAAAGATGCAAGCGCCAGCAGCATTTACGGCAGCCGGGCGGCCAACGGGGTGGTGCTGGTAACGACCAAAGACAAATCAAAAGCGGCCATGAAGCGGCTGCAAAAGCTGGACGAAGAGCTGTTGGCTGCGGGCAAAAAGTTGGCGCCCGATCCGGCAACAGTACCCGCAGTACCCAGCCCCGATGAATCGTATGCAGCGCTGGAGGAAAACGCCTTCGTTTCGCCGGGTATTGAGCCGCTGAGCACGTTTTCCATTGATGTAGACAATGCCTCGTACAGCAATATCCGCCGGTTTTTGAACAATGGCCAGCCGGTACCCACCGATGCGGTGCGGGTAGAGGAAATGATGAACTACTTCGCCTACCAATACCCTACCCCCAAGGCCGGCGAGGCTTTCAGTATTTCGCCCGAGTACGCCGACTGCCCGTGGAATAGCCAGCACAAACTATTGCGCATTGGCATCCGGGCCCGGTCGATTGCGCCGGCACAGTTGCCAGCCTCACACCTGGTGTTTTTGATAGATGTATCGGGCAGCATGAGCGACGAAAACAAGCTGCCGCTGCTGAAGCAAAGCATGAAGCTGCTGGTGCGCCAACTGCGGGCCGAAGACAAAGTATCCATTGTAGTATATGCCGGTGCAGCGGGCCTGGTGCTGCCACCTACCAGCGGTATGCAAAAGGCCGAAATAGAAGCTGCCATTGACCGGCTGAATGCCGGTGGCAGTACAGCGGGTGGCGAAGGCATATTGCTGGCGTATAAAACGGCCCGCGAACACTTCATCAGCGGTGGCAATAACCGCGTGGTGCTGGCTACCGATGGTGATTTTAACGTGGGGCTGAACAGCGTGGCCGACTTGCAAAAACTGATAGCGGAGCAGCGGGAAAGCGGCGTATTTCTCACCTGTCTGGGCTATGGCATGGGCAACTACAAAGACGACCGACTGGAAACCCTGGCCGATAAAGGCAACGGCAACTATGCCTACATCGACAATATGCAGGAGGCCAATAAGTTTTTGAATAAAGAGTTTACGGGCAGCATGTTTACTGTGGCAAAAGATGTGAAGTTGCAGGTAGAATTCAATCCGAAGTATGTACAGGCCTACCGGCTGATAGGTTATGAAAACCGCAAGCTGCAGGCCGAAGATTTTGCCAACGATAAAGTGGATGCCGGCGAAATGGGCAGTGGCCATACGGTGACGGCTTTGTACGAGATCATTCCGGCCGGCGTGAAAAGCGATATGGCGCCTGCTGCCACAACACTACGCTACCAGCAGCCCACGGGCAGCCAGCAGCATGGGCAGGAAATGGCGCTGATAAAATACCGCTACAAGCAGCCCGATGGCAAAACCAGCACCGAAGGCAGTGTGGCCATTACGCATGAGCCACTGCGCCTGGCCAATAGTTCAGAAGACTTTCGCTTTGCGGTAGCGGTGGCATGGTTGGGCCTCAAGCTCCGCGAGTCGACACTGATTAAAGAAAAAGCCAGTTTTCAGATAATAGAGCTGGCCCGCGGCGCCACCAGCTTCGATCCCGAAGGCTATCGCAAAGAGTTTTTGCGATTGGTACAAACGCTGAAGCAGTAAAGGTAATTGCTGCTTTCAGCCGGCCGTTTTGCATGCTTTGACAATTCAAAGGATGCAAAACGGTTTTGTTTT
>CANHEC010000365.1 GCA_947459455.1 Chitinophagaceae bacterium | reverse complement strand
GTATCACTTCGGCATCATTAATGTACTCGTTGATCACCCCCGCCGGCGACCAGGTAAATGAATATGCCATTTGGCCGTTGGGATACTTGGGCAAAGCGCCCACCCGAAGCTCCACATCTCGCAGGCGGGTAAAGCGGTTGTACAAATTGGCGCCCACAATACCAATGAAACCCGGCGCCAGACCGCATTGCGGAATCATAACGCCCTTGCTGGTTTCGGCCATTTGCCGAATGGCACTGGTGGTGAGCACATCTTCGGTGAGGTCGAAATAATGGATGCCGCACTCAAAAGCTACTTCGGCTACCGGCAGGTTGAGCGAATACGGCAGGCACGATACCACCGCATCGTGGCGCTGCAGCACCGACTGCAAAAAGCTACGATCGGACACGCTGCCGGTTTCGATGGCAAAAGCAAAATCATCGGCCGGCCGGCGCTGGTCGATGCCGGTTACTTCAAAGGTTTCGTGCAACAGGGTGGCTACCAGGGAACCAACTTTTCCCAAGCCTACAACGGCAATTTTTTTCATATGCGATACAGCGTTTGCGCCAGCCCGGGCTGGTCGCAGTCGTCATTTAAATGATGGAAAGAAGATAAAAACAAGCGGGTAAAAAGTACAGCTGCCAGCCAGGGCAACAGCGGCTTTTACAACAGCAATGCCGGCCTCATGGCAGGGTCCTGCTATTCACGGCACGTTGGCACAGGCGCTGCGCAAAAACGCCATGTAAGAATGCTGGATATTGATCGAAGGATTCATGTGACGGGCATGTCAAATGTAGGTACCAAGGTGCGTATGTACCAAACCAGCCATTTATCGCAGCTGCGCAAACAGCAGGCATACCGGGCTGGGTATTGCCAGCTCCTGCCCCAGCGGCTCGGGCAGGCCAGTGGCCGTATTAATGCGATACACTACAATGCGATGGCTGCCTTGATTGGCCACCAGCAGGTAGCGGCCCGATGGATCAATACAAAAATTACGAGGCCGCAGGCCACCGCTGCTTTGCTGGTTGCTGTAGCTCAGCTTGCCACTGCCGGCCTGCACATCAAACACAGCTATATTGTTGGCATCGGCCCGATTGCTGCAATACAGAAACCTGCCATCGGGGCTGATATGAATATCGGCACTGCCCGGCTGCGCACTGATGCGATCGGCCAGTATGCTTTGCAGCGGCGATAGTTTGCCTTTGTAAAAGCGATGCACCGACACCTTGCCACTCAGCTCTTCCATCACATACAGCACCGGTAGCCGCGGGTGAAATACCAGATGCCGCGGACCAGCACCCGGCGTTAGCTTGTTGCGGATGCGATGGGCTGTATCAATGCCTTCGGCACTGCCAGCTTTGTAAGGGTACACTACTACTTCATCGGTACCCAGATCGGCGGTAAGCACATACTGCTCATCGGGCGAAAAAATAGCCGTGTGCACATGCGGCGCCGTTTGGCGGGCCTCGTTTACCGAGCGGCCGGTGTGCTGCATCAGCAGTGGTGTGCCGGGCATGCCCATAAAATCGAGCGGAAAGGCTGCCAGCGAACCACCACTATAGTTGGCCGCCAGCACATGGTTGGCGCCCTTGTTGATGCTGACGTAGCAGGGATGATCGCCACCGGTGGGCACTTCGCTCATACGCTCCCAGCGGCCCGTGCTGGCATTGCGCAAAAAAGTACTAAGCATGCCAGGCTGCTCACCACCATTTTCATTGACGGCATACAGTCGCTGGCTGCCGGCATGAAAAGCGAGGTACGAAGGATTGCTGCTGGCAATAGAATCGACCACGGTGAGGGTCCCGGTGGCTGTATTGAACTGCAGCACATAAATGCCGTGACTGCCATCGGCAGTATAGGTACCTACAAACAGAGTAGCAGGCTGTGCCTGAGCAAAGCTCAGTAGCGCACTGCCCAGCAGTAGCAAAGCAAATCGTAGCATCGGCATAAGGCCCGGCGTTTTTTTAGCGGCGTGAATGTAATACAAGTCGCTTGCTTTGGCCGCGGCTTTCGGGCTGGCCGGTGTGTACCGCCTCGCTAGCGTTGCAGGGTGCGCAGTACTTCGCCCCTGGCATTGCGCAGTTCTATCTGCAGTGGCATTTGGCCCAGTGCATGGGTGCTACAGCTTAGGCAGGGGTCGTAGCAGCGGATGGCGCTTTCTACGCGGTTGAGCATGCCCTCGGCCACTTGTGCGCCCCGTACATACTGGCGGGCCACTTCAGTAATGCTGCGGTTCATGCCGGCATTGTTTTGGGCGGTGGCTATCAGCAGGTTTACCTGCAGCAGCTTGCCACTGGCATCGGTGCGGTAGTGGTGAAACAGTGTGCCCCTTGGCGCTTCGGATGCCCCAATGCCCTCGGGCTGGTTCCAGCGGCCATGATTTTGCAGGTGGGTGCCGGTTACTTCAGGGTCCTGTAGCAGGCGCTCTGCTTCTTCTATACTGGCCATGGCCTCTATCAGCCGGGCATAGTGGTAAAAGAATGTGCCATGCACCGGTTTGCCATTACCCAGTGCTTTAAACTTCATGAACTCATCCTGCGCCATGCCGGTCTTCATGCTGCTGGCCACATTGAGGCGGGCCAGCGGCCCCACTCGGTAGATGCCCCGTTCAATACCCATGGGCTTGTAATAAGGGTATTTCAGGTAGCTCCAATCTACGCTGCGTTCAGCTATGAATTCGAGGTAGCGGGTGGGCGATAGCTGATCTTGCAGCAGGTTGCCCTCTTCGTCTACAAAGCGCAGCAGGCCATCGTACAGCTCATGCTCGCCATGCGGCCCTACCGTGCCCAGGTACATGGTAGCCGAGGGCGCAAAGCTGTTCACCATGCCTGCATTTTCCTCCTGAAACGTTTTGATGATCGACAGCCCTATTTCTACCGCTGCCATTGCTTCAGGTATCCATGCCAGCAGTGCCTTTCTGTTTTCTTCCGAAAGGCCCATCGACATGCCGCCGGGTACAATGCCCATGGCATGAATTTTTTTGCCCGTAATGCGTTCGCTGATTTCCTGGCCAAACTTGCGGAGCCGGATGCCTTTGAGTGCCACATCGGGGTAGCGGCCGGCCATGCCGAGTATGTTGCGCTGGGTAGGATCGGCATCGTAGCCCATCAAAAAATCGGGGGCACTGAGGTGAAAAAAAGACAACGCATGCGAGGAAATATTTTGCCCGATATGCATGAGGCGGCGCAGCAAGTTGGCTGTGTACGTCGGCTGAATGCCCTGTATCATTTCGCAGGCCTTTACGCTGGCCAGGCTATGGCTCACCGGGCAAATACCGCAGATGCGGGGCGTAATGATGGGCATTTCGGTGTACAGGCGTCCTTCACAAAACTTTTCGAAGCCCCGAAATTCATTTACATGAAACCAGGCCTGCTCTACCTGCTCCTGCTCATTCAGGTCGATGGTGATTTTGGCATGGCCTTCTATCCGCGTCACCGGCGAAATGAGGATCTTCTTTTGCGCAGCAGTATTATCCATAACGCAGTTTTTGTGCATGGCTCAGGTCCGGCATGCGATCATTCAATAGCTCAAACAGCACGTAAAAAATAGTATCGGCATCGGGCGGGCAGCCCGGCACTACTACATCAATAGGCACTACTTGCTGCAGCGGCACTACTTTCTGATGCAGTTGCAGCAAGGCCGGATGGCTGGGCCGCACATCAGTCACCTCATCATTGCTGGCGGCAGTTTTGTAGGCGGCATCTAC
>CANHEC010000364.1 GCA_947459455.1 Chitinophagaceae bacterium | reverse complement strand
TGAATTTGGACAGGTAGAATGGGTGCTGCCTGTGGCACCGGCTCACTAAACTTTAGCTGCTTCGGCCGCCCGGGCTTCTTGCTCCATGGGGTGCTGCCCGTAGCCGTGCCGAAGCCAACCCCAGCCATACCGTACCAAAAAACCGAGCGTACCATAGCGCCGGTACTGCCTCAGGTGGCAGGCCTCGTGGCGCACCCAGCTGGCATTTGCCAAAAACTCCTGCCGACCTACGCCCCACAACCAAATAGAGGTTCGAAACACCATGGCCACCCGCCGGGTGCGCAGGCAGCGGGAGGCCAGCCAGGCCAGCCACACCTGCTCTACTATGCGGGTGCCGGTCGGCAGCCAGTCGTTAGTTGTTGAGGGCGCCTGCATCTACCCAGCAGCTGATGGTGGCTTTTTCGGCATTCGTCAGCGAGCTGCCCTGTGGCATGGTGCCCGCATTCACCGAACTTTTAATCTGATTGGCCCGGGCGCTGATCTGCGCATAGTTGGTCAGCGGGCCGCCGCTGTTGGTAGAGCCGGCGGCATGGCAGCCGGGGCTGGTAGAGCATCGGCCTTGTATCAGCGGCAGCACATTGGTGGCAAATGAGGCACTGACGGTGCTGCAGTTGGTGCCGGTATTGGTACTGCCACTGCTCTTTTTAGAGCAGGCAGCCAGGCCCCAGCAGGCCAGGCAGGCAGCGGCAAATAGGATACGGTAGCGCATAGCGATCTTGGCTTTTGGCGGAAGAAACGAAAAAGCCGCGGTTTTTATGCGGTTTGCCACGCTGCCAGCACCTCGGCCGCATGGTTTTTGGTGTCGGGTTTGGCTATCACGGCTTTTATTTTCCCTTTTTCATCAATTAGAAAGGTGGTGCGGTGCAGCCCGATGTAGTCGCGACCCATGAACTTTTTGGGTCCCCAAACGCCGAAAGCCTCTGCTATTGCATGATCGGTGTCGGCGATCAGCGGAAAAGGCAGGCCAAACTTGGTTTCAAACTTTTTGTGGCTTTTTACATCATCCGTACTGATGCCGATTACCTGGATGCCCATTTTCTTCAGCTGTGCCTCGCCATCACGCAGGCTGCAGGCCTGCGCCGTACAGGCGGGGGTATTGTCCTTGGGGTAAAAATAGATTACCAGTTTCTGGCCTTTGTAGTCTTTGTACGCAATGGGTTGGCCATTTTGGTCAATGCCTTTGAAGGCAGGTACTTTATCGCCGGGCTGTAGCATAGATCAGGAAGTTTCTTTGTTTTGGCTACATCAACGGTTGCTGACTGCCAATTGTTTACACCACGGTGCCAAAGCCTGCCAGGGCGGTGGAAAAGCCAATTGGCCCAAGGCCACGAAAGGGCTACTTTTGGCCAATTTTATTTTGCAATGCCCAGAGATCATTCCATAAAATCAGTCCTCATTATCGGCAGCGGCCCCATCATCATCGGTCAGGCCTGCGAATTTGACTACAGCGGCAGCCAGGCGGCCCGCAGCCTTCGCGAAGAGGGTATTAAAGTCATCCTCATCAACAGCAACCCCGCAACCATCATGACCGACCCCATGATGGCCGACCGTGTGTACCTGCTGCCGCTGACAGTAGAAAGCATTGAGCAGATCCTGCAGGAAAACGACATTGATGCGGTGCTGCCTACCATGGGTGGCCAAACGGCCCTCAACCTCGCCAAAGAAGCCGAGGAACTGGGCATTTGGAAGCAATACAATGTGCGCCTGATCGGGGTAGATATCAAAGCTATTGATAAGGCCGAAGACCGCGAACAATTCCGGCAGTGGATGATTCGCCTGGGTGTACCGGTGGCACCGGCCAAAACCGCCAACAGTTTTCTGGAAGGCAAAGAGTTTGCCCAGCAAATTGGTTTTCCGCTGGTGATCCGTCCTTCGTTTACACTGGGTGGCACCGGTGGTGGTTTTGTGCACGGCAAAGATGATCTGGATGAAGCACTGAACCGTGGCCTCACCGCTTCGCCCATTCACGAAGTGCTGGTAGAAAAAGCAGTACTGGGATGGAAGGAGTTTGAACTGGAGCTGCTGCGTGACAATGCCGATAACGTGGTCATCATTTGCACGGTCGAAAACTTTGACCCCATGGGCGTGCACACCGGCGATAGCATTACGGTGGCCCCCGCCATGACGCTGAGCGACACTGCTTTTCAGCTGATGCGCAACACCGCCATTATGATGATGCGTGACCTTGGCAACTTTGCCGGTGGTTGCAACGTGCAGTTTGCCCTCAATCCCGCTACCGAAGAGATCATTGCTATTGAAATCAACCCTCGTGTAAGCCGTTCGTCGGCGCTGGCTTCCAAAGCCACCGGCTATCCCATTGCCAAAATAGCGGCCAAGCTGGCCATTGGGTACAACCTGGATGAACTGAAAAATCAAATCACCGGCAGTACCAGCGCTTACTTTGAGCCGGCGCTGGATTACGTGATCGTGAAAATACCCCGCTGGAACTTCGACAAATTCAAAGGGGCCGATGATACGCTGGGCCTGCAAATGAAAAGCGTGGGCGAAGTGATGGGTATTGGGCGCAGCTTCAATGAAGCCGTGCAGAAAGCCTGTCAGAGCCTGGAAAACGAAGCCGTAGGCCTGGGCTACTATGGCAAAAGCCTGATGCATGCCGAAGAACTGCTGGAGTATATCAAAACACCGAAGTGGGATCGCATCTTCCGAATCAAAGATGCACTGATGGCCGGCGTATCGGTGAAGAGTATTGTGGAAGCTACCCGGATCGATCGCTGGTTTATTTACCAAATACGGGAGCTGTGCAAAATTGAAAAAGAGATCAGCAAGTACACCATCGATACCCTTCCACAAGGGCTGATGAAAGAAGCCAAACAGAGCGGCTTTAGCGATGAGCAGATAGCCCGTATCATGCGCAACTGCACGGCCGATGAAGTGTATGAAAAGCGCAAGGCCTGGGGCATTACCCGGGTGTACAAGCTGGTAGATACCTGCAGTGCCGAGTTTGAGGCCAAAACGCCTTATTACTACAGCACGTTCGAAGGGTAATTCGATGAACAACGAACCTGAATAAGTGGCAAGCCGGGTGCGCAAAGCGTCCGGCTTGTGTTTTTTGGCAGCTATATTTGGGCCATGCCCCAATTGCTGTGCCTTAAAACTTTTTCCGACCATCGAGGCAACCTGACGGTGATCGAAAAAGTGATGCCATTTGATGTGCGTCGCATCTTTTACATCTACGGCGTGGATGCAAGTGTGCGGGGCAATCATCGGCATCATCGCACCATTCAGGCGGCTATTTGCCTGGTAGGCAGCTGCCGCATTGTGTGCAAAAGCGGACCCGGCCAACCCGAGCAGGAATACTGGCTGCGCAAACCCAGCGATTGCCTGCTGTTGCAGCCGCAAGACTGGCACTTTATGGACCAGTTTTCGCCCGATGCCATCCTGATGGTACTGGCATCAGAATACTTCGATCCCAACGATTACATTTTTGAGCCGTATGTCTGATAGCAGCCCTTTTATACCTTACGAAAACCTGCAAGCGGTGAATGCGCACTACAGCGGCGCCATTGCCGAAGCGCTGGCACGGGTGCAGCAAAGCGGCTGGTACATTTTGGGTAGCGAAGTGGCGGCGTTTGAACAGGCTTTTGCCAGCTACTGCGGTGTGCCGCACTGCGTGGGCGTGGCCAATGGCATGGATGCCTTGCAACTGGCGCTGGAGGCATTGCAGTT
>CANHEC010000363.1 GCA_947459455.1 Chitinophagaceae bacterium | reverse complement strand
GGTATGGGTTGCTTCCCACTTGATGTAGTTGCCATTGGGTTTGGTGAGCTTGCCACCCTGTACACTGCGGGTAATGACCAGTACGGCATTGGTGCTGTTATTTTTTATGCTCAGGCGGCCTTCTACTTTCACTGAGTCTACGTAGTGGTTTACAAATTCAGTGACAGCTGTAGCTCCCGGTACTACCAGCGGCTTGCTGTACACCGTTACAATCTTGCCACTGCGCACCTTGCCATCGCGGCCTTTGCAGCCAGTGCCATAGTCGATGGTGATGGTTTTGGGGAAAACGCCAGGGTCGCGGGGCGATACGGTGATGGTAAAGCAGCGATTGCCATGCTGGGTGCTGTCGGTCATTTCTTGTCCATAACCGGCAGGGTCATCAGCATTACCGGTGTTGGCGCCGGCAAACAGATCAATCTGACCCAGTCCCATTTCAGCATCGGCACCTATGGCCTGGTCACCAGCTTCGCCAAAGGTCACTTCGGCTTCAGCGTCGTCTTCGGCACTTAGCATCACCGTTTCCGTTTGCTCTTCGGTGGCAGTGTTGTTGTTCAGTTGCTTTTGGCAGCTGCTGATGGTAAGGGTAGTAAGTAAAGCGGCGGCAGCGAGGGCAAGTTGTAGTGGCTTGCGTATCATATGTTGTTGGTTTTTGTGCTTCTATGACCATGGCCGATAAGGTGGGTTTAACATAGTTCCTAAAAAAAGTAAAAAATCAAGCCTTGGCTCCGGCTTGGGCGTGAAGCTGTTTGCCCCACGGCTGCCGGCTACCCGTTATTTTCGCAGCCCTGCGTTGGCTCCTGCCAACCGACATTTAATACTCCTTACTGCGTGAAACTGATTGATACTCACTGCCATTTGTACCAGCCTGCCTTCGATGCTGACCGCGACGCCATGCTTGAGCGGGCCCGCCAGTTGGGCGTAGAGCGGTTTTATTTACCCGGCATTGATGCCGAAGTAGTGCCGCGTATGCAGGCCATGGCAGCCGCTCACCCCGATTGTTTCATGATGCCGGGGCTGCATCCCTGCTCGGTCAATGAAAACTATCAGCAGGAACTGGCCGCGGTAGAGCGACTGCTTACCGAAGCCAGCTATCCGGCACTGGGCGAAATAGGACTCGATTTTTACTGGGATAAAACCTACACGCAGCAGCAGTTCGAGGCATTTCGAATCCAAACGGAGTGGGCGCTGCAGTACCAGCTGCCCATTGTTATTCATACCCGCAATGCCATGCAGGATACTATTAATGTGGTGCGGGAATACCAGGGCCGGGGCCTTCGCGGCATTTTCCATTGCTTCAGCGGCAGCTACGAAAGCGCCGTGCAAATACTCGATGCCGGCTTTTTGCTGGGCATTGGTGGTGTAATCACCTACAAAAATGCCGGTTTGGCTGAGGTGCTGGCCCGCTTGCCGCTCGGCGCCCTGGTGCTGGAAACGGATGCGCCTTACCTGACCCCGGTACCGCACCGCGGCCAGCGCAATGAAAGCAGCTACCTGCAATACATTGTAGCCCGGCTTTGCCAGGTGTACCAGGTGCCTGCCGAGGAGATTGCGGCCGTCACCACAGCCAACGCACTGGCATTGTTTCGCCAATAAGATCATGAGCTGGGCATCGCAGCCCTGTGCAGGCATCAGCTGCAGTTCGGGCCTTCGCGTGGTGCACGGCACGCCAGCGCAGGCCGCCACGGCGGCCCCTGCCGCTCAGTCCCGCATGCCATCGGCAGCAGCACTTCTTTTGGGCCATAGACAGGCTGCTACTTGCCGGTAAACTGCGCTTTTCGCTTTTCCAAAAAAGCGGTGGTGCCCTCTTTGGCATCGGCCGTATCAAACAAGGCACCAAAAGCAGCTACTTCAGCCGCCAGGCCTTCAGCAGGCTGGTAGGTGGCGGTATTCACCAGGCCCAATATGGCCTGCACTGCCAGCGGCGCCTTGCTGTGTATCAGCTGCAGTATTTCTAATGCTTTTGGCAGCAGTTCCTCTGGCGCCGTTACATGGTTTACCAGGCCCATGCGCAGTGCCTCCTCAGCCCCCAGCATGTTACCCGTCAGCAGCAGTTCGGTAGCTCGCCCTTTTCCTATCAGGTGCACCAGGCGCTGGGTGCCGCCATAGCCGGGTATCAGTCCCAGGTTTACTTCGGGCTGGCCAAATTTGGCATTGGCCGATGCCAGCCTGAAATGGCAGGCCATGGCCAGTTCGCAGCCGCCGCCCAGCGCAAAGCCGTTTACCGCTGCTACAATGGGTTTCGTGGCGTTTTCAATTTTGCTGAACACTTTTTCCTGCCCCAAAGCAGCCAATGCAGCACCGGCAGCCGCATCCAGCTGCGGAAACTCGCTGATATCGGCACCTGCTACAAACGCTTTGGGCCCGGCACCTGTGATGACTGCTGAATGCAGGTCGTTTTTTGCCAGCAGTTCATCAATGGCCTGACTCAGTTCGGCTATTACCTCTTTATTCAGAGCATTCAGTTTATCGGGCCGGTTAATGGTGATTACCAAGGTGCCTTGTTGAACTTCCGTGAGTATTTGCTGATACATTTTCTTTTTTTTCAAACCTACATCGCCGTCGCTATGTCACCAAAATCTGCTTTTGTTTAATGCAATCTCCATTTTTACCTAACAGATGGTTGATTTATTATAAACAATCATCAACTTACATCAGCATCATCAACCAATGCATAGTTCCTTTGCAAATAGTGATGATTGCTTCAACGGAATCATAAAAAAAGCAACACATGAAGACATTCGAGCACGTTGACTGTAGCAAGTGTGATAAGCGTCAATATTCTGTGTTTTGTCACACACATGGCGAACAGCTTGATGAAATAAGCAACTCCAAGACTTGCTCGATCTACAAAAAGGGACAGGTCGTATTTCATGATGGGGGCCATCCATTTGGTGTTTACTGTGTAAACAAGGGTAAAATCAAACTTTCTATAATAGGCGATGAGGGCAAAGAGCAAATTGTGCGCATGGCCCGCGATGGCGATGTACTGGGCTACCGCAGCATGCTGGTAAATGAACGCTACAATGCTACAGCCACCGTGTTGGAAGACTCTCAGATTTGCTTTATCCCCCGCGAGGTGTTTATGCGTTCATTAAAAGCCGATAACTCTCTGAGTTTTGAGGTAATGAAGCTGCTGAGCAACCAACTGCGGGAAGCCGAAGTAAAACTGACTCATTTGGCCCAAAAGCCCGTGCGGGAGCGCCTTGCTGAAACGCTGCTGTTTTTGAAAGAGACATATGGCTTTGAGGCCGATAGCACTTTCATAGCTGTGCAGCTTACCCGCGAAGAAATTGCCAACCTTGTAGGCACCGCTACCGAAACCGCTATTCGCCTGCTGAGCGAACTGAACCGGGAAGAAGTGATTGAACTATCTGGCAAGCGCATTGCCATAAAGGATGTGCGGCAATTGGCACGTATTGCCAACCTGAACGATTAAGCGGCCCTTTTTTCTTACCGACTGCTTGTAATGTGATTGGACGCATGAAGGGTACCTCCGGGTGCCCTTTTTTGCGTTGAAACATGACTTTAATCATGGTTTTGATTGTATTCAGTCACCATTGGGGGAGGGGTACACCCATAGTTTCGTAGTACCATAATCCTTGTTCTATGTTGGCATCGCACCTGGTTGAAGTGAATGAATTGTCGCCGCCGCAACTCTGTCACTACATCGATCAAAAATATTATACACCG
>CANHEC010000362.1 GCA_947459455.1 Chitinophagaceae bacterium | reverse complement strand
CTCCAGTGGGTTCTACGTATGGACCCTATCATTGATCCAAACCCCGCTGCGTTTTGTATTGGTCAGCGCTTCAAAGTACTGAGCAGCTGGCTGGAAACCACCGGCAGCTTCACGCAGTACGATTCTTACCAGTTTCAATATGCCTACGGCCCCAACGGCCCGTGGACGGCCATGACACCTGTGATGGAATTGCCCACACCAAACGATCCAAATAACCCGACCGGCCGTATCGACTCACTGGTAACCGATCCCTTCACCACCGCGAATGTGGAAGTTTACTTCCGCGTGGTAGTAGCCACTACCCCCGGCAACATTTCTACCGCCGACGCTGCCCCCTGCCAGATAACGGCCTACAACAGCAATATCGTTACCATCGGCTCCTGCGTACTGCCCATCCGCCTCACCAGCTTCCGGGCCGCCTCATTTGGTCAGCAGGTGTTTTTGAAATGGAATGCCGCCGACCTGACCAATCTGCAACATTTTGTAATAGAACGCAGCAGCAATGGTGTGGACTTTTCGCCGGTGCATACCGTGCAGCCCAATAGCTTTTTGCGGCCCTACCAGTACGAGCTGACCGATAAGCCCAGCACCGGCGCAGCGCAGCTCTGGTACCGCCTCAAAATGGTACACCACAACAACGAAATCACTTACTCTAATATCGAGATGGTTGGCTGGCGCAGATCGGTCCTGTCGCTCAGCGTACAGCCCAACCCCGTGCGGGAAACGCTGCAACTGCATTGGTCGGGCGTACAGCCCAACCAGCAGGTAAAAATTTCGATCAGCTCGGTAGCTGCTAAGGTGCTGCAGCAGCAAACGCTGCGCATTGCCGACGGTCCTGTTACACAGTTCCGACTGAGCAACCAACTGCCGGCCGGCATTTACCTGCTGCAGGTAGAAGACGCCAGCGGCCAGGTAAAGCAAACGCTGAAGATCAGCAAACTGTAATGGAACGCATTGATAGCGATACGTTCAGGGTTTAATTAGGTAGGCACCCGGCAGTTCAGGCCGGGTGTCATTTTTTTTAGAAAAAGATATCATGCGGCTGGCGCATGTAAAAAATGATAGGCCGTGGCTGCCAGCGCACTCCCTAGCACCGGGCCAACAATGGGTACCAACGCATAGCTCCAATCGCTGCTGCCCTTGCGGCCAATGGGCAATAGAAAATGCGCAATGCGTGGTCCCAGATCTCGAGCTGGATTGATGGCGTAGCCCGTAGCACCTCCCAGGCTAAGGCCAATACCCAATACCAACAAAGCCACCGGCAAAGCATCTAATGCGCCCAGGCTATTGGCAGGTGTGGCTATGTGGAGTACCCCAAATACCAGTACAAAGGTGCCAACAGCTTCTGTCAGCACATTCCAGCCCAGGCTGCGAACGGCGGGAGCTGTGCAAAAGCAGGCTTTGATAGCGCCTGCATCTTCGGTGGCATCAAATTGCTTTTTGTAGGTGAGCCATACCAGCACGGCACCGGCAAAGGCACCCGCCAGCTGCGCTACCAAATAGCCACCCGCCTTGGCCCAGCTAAACTTGCCCAGGTAGGCCAGCGCCAGCGTCACCGCCGGGTTGAGGTGGGCCCCACTGGCAGCAGCACTGCTGTACACCCCTACAAATACTGCCATCGACCAACCAAACGTGACCACGATCCAGCCGGCACCCGGCGCATACGTTTTTTGTAAGGCCGTGTTGGCCACCACGCCATTTCCCAGTAAAATGATGAGAGCGGTACCGATGAATTCGTACACGTAAGCTTCCATATAGCAGGCATTTGTATGAAATGAAAAATTAGCGGAGAATACCGATAGCTGCCAAAAAAGAATTGACAACACCGCATTCTCCGCTACACATACCTGCCATGGAAATGCGCCCGGCGCTAGTTGGCCCTGCTCTCCAGCTCATCGATGGCGCTGCGGCGACTGCTGCCGGTTTTAGCTTGCTTATTACCAAATCGGTATTGAAAATTGACCTGCAGTTGCCGGCTTTCCCATCCGCCCGATGCTACTATCTGCAAGCCGCCAAACTGGCTCACGCCCCGCCACGGGTAGGTGCGGAAAACATCCGTCACGGCCACACGAATACTTGCATTGTCTTGCCAGAGTTTTTTCATCAGCCCCACATCGAGGCCCCAGATGCTGCGGGTTTCGTAGGTACCACCCCACACACCGGGCGAATTGTAATAGCTGCTCAGCTCGCCGGTCCAGCCCTTGCCAAAAGTGAAACTGTGCTGCTGATAGAGGGTAGCCGTTGTGGCATTCAGTGCAATTGCTTTGCCCTGCTCGTACGTAGCCCGGTAGCGGCTGTGAAATACGTTGGCATTGGCATACACACTCCACCAGCTGGCGATATTGAAAGGATAGCTGATGTTGAGGCTTACAATCTGCTGCCGAGCCATGTTGCGTTGCTGTATAAAATTGCGATTGCCATCAATGGTATCTGTAATCTGCGCAAACATATCGGTGACTTTGCTGTACGAAAGCGTGGTAGTAAGCTTATAGGCATAAGTATGCCTTAGCTCCACGCTTTGCGTGTATTGTGGCCGCAAAAAAGGATTGCCCTGCTGATAGGTAAGCTCATCAATTTGGCTCTGAAACGGATTCAGATCCTGGTATCGCGGCCGATCGATACGGCGGCTGTATGATACAGCAATGCTGTGTTTGGCATCGGCCGCATAGCTGACCGACAGGTTGGGAAACCAATCAAAATAGTCACGCTCTACAGTTGCATTTGCGGTAGGCTGCAGCGCTTGTAGCTTGCCCCGGTTTTTTGTGTGCTCCATGCGCAATCCCACACTTAGCTCCCATTTGGTACCCAGCTTTCTCTGCCAGCTGGCATACACAGCGTTTATGTTTTCATCGTAGGTGAAATAGTTGCTACGCAGCGAATCGAGCACCGGCTTGCTGTTGTTGTCGTAGTGGTAGAAATCAAACAAGTTGCGGGCATTCACCAAACTAAGGTTGATGCCGGCCGATAGTTGGCCCTTCAGCCACCTTGTATCATAATCCACTTTCAGGTTCCCTATTTGAATAAGCACGGGTGTGCGGGTACCAAAGGCCGAAAAGCTTAGCAACTGGCCAGCCGCATCGGTATAGCGGTTGGGCATATAGTTTTGGTAGCCACTGCTGTAGCTGCCATAGTCAAGGTCGGCAGCAAACCGATGTCCTGAAGTATCGGCCCAGCGATAGTTGATATTGGCGGTATAGTTATCGCGATGGCTGCCGCTGTTGCCAAGCGAGGTCAAAATTCTATCAGGAACCTTGCTGCTGGTAGCTGTAATAGGGGTCACGCTGTTGCCCCAGTTGCGGCCATGGCTAACGTTGGCAGTAGCTACCAGCCCCAGCACACTGCGTTTATTCAGGTAAATGTCGATTCCTGTTTTCAGGTTGTGAAACACCGTAGATTGAATACTGGTACTACGCTGATCGAAATTGCTATCTGCCTGCAGGCGGTTCAGGTTCAAAAAGCTTTCGTTTCTGTTTTGGCCCACACTGTAAGTATTGAAAAGATTGATGCGCTTGTTACGATGGTTGAGCGATGCTCCGGCATTGTACTTTGGGTAAACCCCCAGCGCCCAACCGCCATTGGCGCTGCCATTCCAGCCATATTGCTGGTTCTTTTTTAGCCTTATGTTGATGATACCGGCGTTACCAGCGGCTTCATAGCGGCTACCCGGCTGCGAAATAATTTCAATGGCTT
>CANHEC010000361.1 GCA_947459455.1 Chitinophagaceae bacterium | reverse complement strand
CACCAGGCTATCCAGCTGGCCGGTAAAGCCGCTCAGGTTTTTTGCCAGTTCTTCTTTCAGCCAGCCTGCAGGTTGCACGGCATTCAGCGGCAGTGGCTGTAGCCGGGCATTCAGTGGCTTTGTTTTGGCAAATGCAGTAACTGTGGGCTTTTGCGCCAGCAGCCCAAGCGCCGGCAACAGCATACAGGCTGCCAGCAGCGGCCAGCGGGCGCTGCAGTAAGTGGAGGTCTTCATATGTACAAATTTTTTACTGCCACTGCTGCCGTAGCCGCAACATCATTTGATGATTGATATGCCACTGATGGCCCAGCGGCTGCCGGGTAAAAGGCACCGCCGGCATGTAGGGCGCCGGTCCAAACTCGGGCGTGATGGTAAACTGCTGCCAGCCGGCTTGCTGCTTTTGCCGGATGATTTGTTGCCACCATGCTTCAAACTGCAGCAGGTGCTGCTGCCACTCCGGTGCAAATGGGTCGGCTACCTGGGCGGCCTGCTCGTGGCCTACCCGGGCATGGATGTGCGACACTCGTGGCATGATTTGCTGCAAGATGTCGGCCTGCTCCTGCAGCATGCTTTCCGACACGGTGCAGAAATGCGAAAAATCGCCTGCCAGTTCCAACTCGGGAAAGGCCCGCAGGTAGGGAAGCAACGTAGCGGCATGAAACGAAAACTTGCTTCGATGCGTTTCGTGCAAAATGCGAACACCCGTTTGCTGACTGATCTCAAGCGCTGCTTCCAGCACCCGACAGTTGTCGTCGAATGAGTAGTAGTCGGCACCGGTTTGCGAGTTGATGAAATGCGGCTGCCAGGCGGCTAACTCCCGCAGCTGCTGCTGCATGCGGCTGATGTAGCCGGCCACCGTATCGCCTTGTGGTGCTGTCAGTTGCTGTACAATCAATATAAAGTCGGGCCGATGCTTGCGCACCTCATCCAGCCGGGCCAGAAGTGCTGCTGTAAAGCCGGTGTGCGGTGGCGGCAGGTTGATTTCGATGCCATCGTAGCCGGCCTCCACCACTTTATTTACAAATCGGTCAGCATCGTCGTGTTCGCTGCCCCAGTACGTGCAGCAGTATTGAATCTTCACAGTACTGCGTTTTGATAAATGATGGGATTGATAGGCGAGTTGATGACTTCGCCGATGCGGGCACCCGGGCACCAGGTGTGCCAATCGTTTACCTGGTTATCATTTTCGGGTTGCTTCAGCACCATGTCTTTGTCCATGTAAATGATGGTCATCACTTTCCTTACCTGGTCGGTACGGTTGGCGCCGGCCCGGTGAAACACCCAGCCACTGTGAAAGCTGATTTCGCCGCAATCAAAGGGTTCTATCACATGCGTAAAATCGGTCACCCGCAGGCGCTGCTGAATAATGGTTTCGCTTTCGTCGCCTATTTCCAGTTCGCGGCCTTCTACTATTTGGTGGCTGCCGGCGCTAAACTCCAGCGGCCCCAGTTCCAGCGGGGTGGCCTGCAGCGGTATCCAGGCGGTAATGGTTTTGTCGGTTTCCAGCGGCCAGTAGTACTGATCGGCATGCCAGGGCGTAATGCCGCCACCGCCTTCTTTAAACAGGGCCTGATCGTGGTATAAGCGTACGCCGTTGGTTTGCATCAGCTCGGTGGCTATTTGTGCCAGCCTTGGGCTCAGCACCAGTTCCTTCACTATTTCATCTTCCTGCCACAGGTTGAATAGTTGTAAAAAGGCTTTGCCGTAGGTGCTGCGTTCTGCCAGCGGCCTTGTTTCCTGGTTCATGGCGGCTACCCGCCGGCTGATGGCTTCGTTGAAAAAAGCCAGCGTATCGGCATCGAACACCTGCTTCAGTTTGATAAAGCGAAACTGCTGGTAAAACGCAATTTGATCGGGCGTTAATGCATACGGCTGCCGAAGGGCAGCGGCTACCTCGGGTGGAATGGCAAACATGACTCCTGATTTTTAGCAATGAAATTATTGGTGTGCCACCACAGCGGTTAACACTGCATGTGCCAATAGTAGCACTATATTGACAACATACAGTATTTTGAAAACCAAACAGGAATAAATAGTGGTACATGAAGCCGCAGTTGGAGAACATTGCCGAAAAGAAGGGCCGGCGAGCCTTCCTCGCTTTTGTCACGCAGCCGCGGCGCTTCGAATTTTTTTGGCACTACCATCCCGAGTACGAACTCACACTCATTGTGCAGGGGCGTGGCCGGCGCATGGTGGGCGATAGCCATGCGCCTTTTGAAGCTGGCGATCTGGTGCTGCTGGGCCCGGGCCTGCCACACACCTGGGTAAGCGCACCAGCCGGGCGTGGCGCTGCCGAGGCGGTGGTGGTGCAGTTTTCGGCCGACTTTGTGCAGCGATTTGCCGATCTGCAGGAGCTGGGCGCCTTGCGGCAACTGCTGCAGCAGGCCGGTCGGGGATTGGTGTTTTGCGGCAAAAGAATGCCGGCGGTAGTGCATGCCATGCAAGGGCTGCCGGCAAAAACGGGCGCCCAAAAAATTGCGAGCCTGCTGCTATTGCTGGCCGAACTGCCCCGGCTACAGGCGCAGCCGCTGGCATCGGCGCGGTACCAGCCCATGCGAGGGCAGGAGAATGAACACCGGCTGAACAAAGTGTGCCGTTACGTGCAACAGCATTTTGCCGAGGTGGTGAGTATTCATCAGGCAGCAGCGCTTATTCATTTATCGCCGGGTGCTTTCTGCAAGTTTTTTAAGCGCATCACAGGCCAAACCTTTTCTGATTATGTCAATGATATTCGGGTGGCCCATGTGTGCCAGCAACTAACCGGCACCAGCCGCACCGTAGCCGATATTGCCTACGCCAACGGGTTTGAAACACTTACCTATTTCAACCGGGTATTTTTGAAAAAGAAAGGCATGCGGCCCAGCCACTACCGGGCCAGCCAAATGGAGGGGACATGAAGCCGGAGCAGTTGTCGGGTGATCATGCCGATACAACAGGGTGATAGATTATTGGTGCGGATGGCAAATCCGCCAATAGGGGGTGCGGGATGGAAAATTTCGAACAGCGGGTTTCTATAACGCTTTAATCACTGCTCAAGTCCATACTCTTTGTTTATCTGCTGAATGATTTCATTGCCGGCATTGATGAAGTCATTATAGCGTTCAAAGAGCTGGTCACCAGGAACAAGAAAGGAGCATAGAATTTTTCCATTGGGCGTCATTAATACTTTTGCTTTGCTCAATACATCATCAGGACTGGTTGTGTTGTCAATTACAAATTTGCCCAGCTCCGCCTTCATTTCATTGTAGCCGCCTTCCGACGACTTTATTCGCGGAATGAGTTCCTGGTATAAATTGAGAATGTTCTGTAGTAGTTTTTCATTTTCAATCGTTGTCAGTTTGCCACTCATTGAAAAGCCGGAATAACGACTGATGTTTGGCCTTAAATAGGCATTTGAAAACAGTCCGTTCATTTCGTTGACCAGCGTATCATTTAACCTCAAGTCAGCCTCGGTTAAACTGCCTAAATATTTATAGGACTTTCCATTTTGTTTGAAAATGGAAATTAGTTGTTTGGTTTCCTCAATATCCTCGGCGATATCGGTCTTCAGGCCCAGCAAAAACGATTTTACTTGCTTTTGTTCATGGCGGTGTTCACTCCAATTGTGAAACCAAATGGACAGGCTCACGGCAAACACGATGATGAGAATTTCAATTGCAAATTCTTTGGCTTTGTGCCAAAATGAATGCTCCTT
>CANHEC010000360.1 GCA_947459455.1 Chitinophagaceae bacterium | reverse complement strand
GTACTCATCGTTGCCCGGTGCTTTTTCGATATCGAGGCGCAGGGCGTGGCGGCTGATGTTTTTGGTAAAGCCCAGCTTGAGTACGTCGGAAAAAGGATTGTCGTAGTTCTCGCTGCTTTTGATGCCGCTGGCCATATCCAGCAGGTGCTGAATGCTGATGCGGCCAAAGCGTTCGTCGCGGCGCAGCAGCTGCGGAAGGTAGTCGGTAATGGGTGCCTGCAGGCTGGGTATTTTACCGTCCTGGTGCGCCATGGCCACCAGGGTAGATACAAACGATTTGGCCACCGAGAAGGAGGGATACAGCAGGCTATCGCTCAGGCCATTGAAATATCGTTCGTACAGGATGCTGTCATTTTTGATGACAAGGAAGGCATAGGTGCGGGTATTGGCCAGCTGGCTATCGAGCACGGCTGCCAGTCGGGGGAGCGGGCCGGCTGCCCGGCTGCGGCCTGTGCAAACTGAAATGGCGTGGCCGATGGCGCCAGCATAGCCGTATCGAGCTTGGGGATGTCTTTGAGCTCAAACTTGCGAAAGCGGTAGGCCCGGGTGATATAGCAGCCCTGGAGGCCGAGGGCCAGTAAAACGAACCAGAGTGCGGTGGGGCGAAGGCGATAAACAAGGTGCAGCATAGGATAGAGGATTGGTGAAGGCGCTGGCGGGGCAAAGATAATCGGCAGCCAGCCAGCTGAACAGACCGGTGGACCGTTGGTTCAGTGCGTTCATCCTCATCTTTTGAAGTAGGCTCCTTCAGCTTCCAGCTTCGCCGAGGTTTCGGATGTGTACGCATGGAGCCCGGTAAGTGGTGGGTGGCCCACACCCGGGCAGCACTAATGATCGGAGCCGGTCGGCTGCTGTTTCCACGCTGCCATGCTGTGCAGCAGCTGGCGAAATTGGCGGGTGGTGCGGGCTATTTTTTGCCGGCTAAATGCCAATTGGGCCTTGCCGGTGGGTGTAAGGCCATTGATGCCGGCGAGGCCCTGCATGGCCCAACGAAAGTTGCGGTGGTGGCGGCGGTGCCAGTTGGGCTTTTTGCTGCCGGGGGCGGGAAAAATGTAGTAGTCGGCCTGCTTCAGCAGGTGGTAGCTGTGTGGATAGGCAGTCACGGCGCTGGCCCATGCTTCGGGGCTAGTGGGGCCGCTGGCGGTAGAGGGGTCCAGCACCAGCCATTGTAGCCGGCCGTCTTGCCAAACGGGCATGGCCACCGCTACATGATAGTTCCAGTGGTGCAGCAGGCCGCCTACATAGCCTTTGTGCAAAAAGGCGGCGCCAAACACCCAGCATTTGGCATGCGGCAGGCCGGCTGCCTCCAGCAGTAGCGAGGCGGCTTCGGCCCGGGCTTCGCAAAAATTGTGCTGTCGCTGCCAGCCGAATACCGGCTCGGCTGCCAGTTGGCCAAACAGCTGCTGTACCACCGCCTGCTCCACAGGTTCGCAGGCATCCAGCCGGTCGGCCATGCGAAAGTGATACAAGGTGAGCGATAAGGGTACCGGCATGCGGCACAAGGTAAGGGGAATGGGAGGCATGCCTGCGGCAAAGTGAGGCGGTGGGGTAGCCACCCAGTATGCACCGTGTGCCCGGTGTTTACTTCAACCCCGCAATGATCTCCCGGAAACTCTCCAACGCACTTTCGAGGTTTTCTACAATCTCTTCCGCCAGCTCATCGGGATCGGGCAGGTTGTCGAGGTCGGCCAGGCTCTTGTCTTTGAGCCAGGTGATGTCGAGGGAGGTTTTGTCGCGGGCAATGATGTCATTGTAGGTGAACTTGCGCCAGCGGCCTTCTGCATTTTCAGGGGACCAGGTTTCCTTGCGTTCAAACCGGTTTTCGGGATGATAGCATTTTATGAAGTCCTGCAGGTCTTCATCACCCATCTTGTTCTTCTTGAGGGTGTGGTGGATATTGGTGCGGTAGTCGTACACCCATACTTCACGGGTCCAGGGGTCTTTGCTGGCAGGCTTGTTGTCGAAGAAGAGCACGTTGGCCTTTACGCCATGCGCATAAAAGATGCCCGTGGGCAGGCGCAGGATGGTGTGCAGGTCGGTGGTTTCCAGCAGGCGCTTGCGCACCGTTTCGCCGGCGCCGCCTTCAAACAGCACATTGTCGGGCAGCACCACGGCGGCCCTGCCCGTAGCCTTGAGCATGGTGCGTATATGCTGCACAAAATTGAGCTGCTTGTTGCTGGTGGTTACCCAAAAGTCCTGGCGGTTGTAGGTGAGGTCTTCCTTTTCCTGCTCGCCGGCTTCGTTGGTAAAGGTCATGCTGCTCTTTTTGCCGAAGGGTGGGTTGGCCAGCACATAATCGTAGCGGTGGCCGGTATCGGCTATCAGGGCATCGGCGCCGCTGATGAAATTATCGCTGTCGATATCGCCGATATTGTGCAGGAAGAGGTTCATGAGGGCCATGCGGCGGGTACCCGCCACAATCTCGTTGCCAAAAAAGGTTTTGTATTTCAGGAACTGCTTCTGTTCTTTATCGAGGTGAAGGCTGCTGAGGTAGTCATAAGCCGCCAGGAAGAAGCCGCCGGTGCCGCAGGCTGGGTCGGCAATGGTGCGGAGCGGCTCCGGGCGCAGGCACTCCACCATGGCACGGATGAGGGGGCGGGGCGTAAAGTACTGGCCGGCGCCGCTCTTGGTGTCTTCGGCGTTTTTCTCCAGCAGGCCTTCGTAAATGTCGCCCTTTACATCAGCACCCATGGTCACCCAGTTCTCCTCGTCTATCATGTGGATGAGGCGGTAGAGCTTGGCGGGGTCCTGTATCTTGTTCTGGCTCTTGGTGAATACCTGGCCGAGGATGCCCTTTTGCTGGCCCAGCTCCCGCAGCAGCTGGGTATAGTGCACTTCCAGTTCGGCGCCTTTCTTTTCCGTGAGGCTTTCCCAGCTGTATGCTGCCGGAATAGGCAGCTTGCGGTTATAGGGCGGCTTGGCGTATTCATCCGCCATCTTCAGAAACAGCAGGTAGGTAAGTTGCTCCAGGTAATCGGCATAGCCCACACCATCGTCACGAAGGGTGTTGCAGAAGGACCAGACTTTGGATATGATAGTAGCGGTATTGGTTCTTCCGGTGCTCATTATTCGACTTTGTTTTTGTTTCCGGCATTATCCGGCATCAACTAATTATTAATCATATTGAAAAACAATGACTTGTAACTGCGATTGTTAGCTAACCGGCAATTTCTGGCATTCTGATATTCCAGATTCCGTTGTGCTTATCCGGCAAAATGCGGCAAGTTGCAAGATTTGCCCTGAAATCTAAGTTGCTGTATTTCAATACGTTTTTAAACAACTCCATAGTCTATCCGGCAAAATCCGGCAATTTTTTGTTTGTTTTTGAGTAACGGGTTAGGGGGCCTTCACCAGTCTTCTTAAGCCAGCCGCCTGCTGTTAACTTATGAAGATCCATTCTTGCCGTTCTTTCCTTAATGTCACCCTTAAAGAACTCCATGTACTCCTCGCTGGAATAGGCATTATCAGGATGTATTCCATTAATGAACCTAACCATCCGCTCATTGAGTTTTATTTCCTCTTTCACAGCGTACATTGTAAGTTTTGTGTACCCACTTTGAAATGTCCATTCGGGTGATTTAAGGCCTAATTCATCAAATTGTTTTTTGATAAGTGAAAGCCCACGACCAAGTTTTTCCATTTTTCCTCTCAGGAAAAACATATGGGCAATGGATGGATTTCTCAGTACAGAATGATG
>CANHEC010000359.1 GCA_947459455.1 Chitinophagaceae bacterium | reverse complement strand
TTACAATTGCGAATCTTGTGTTTTTGATTGTGCAATGGCAAGCGACCGGCGCCCTCTTGAGTCATGAAATGCAAGATTTTCCGAGGGCGTCGCGTAAGTCCGGCAGGGGACTAGTGGTGGGTACCGTCCTTTTATTTCTGTGGCTGCTTGTTACAATCGGCTCATTTCTTGAGGCCTTTGGCAACAACGAACTGTACAACTCCCGGCCGGTTCCCGGTCTGCAGATGGTTGCAATTTTAACTGGAATATTTCTGCTTGTGTTTGTGGTTGCTTTCTTATTTGCAATAGCCGCTTACTTCGAGTTAAAGCACCGCCGCCGCCTGGCCGAAGACGAGCTGGTGATTGGCATAGGTATCCGCCCATAAAACAGGTGATTTTTATTTTTCAAGTCATGATTCTCTTTTATCGCATACTTACTTATCTGCTCATTCCCTTTGTGTCGTTGGTGGCACTTAGTGGTTTGATGATGTTGCCGGTGGCGCTGTCCAATCCGGCTTTGCTGCTGCCGGTATTTATAGTGGTAGCCATGGTCATCTATTATATCAATAGTTTTCGGTTTTTGCACAGCGGGCTGCTGGAGCGGCGGCCGTTGGCGGTTCGCCTCCGCGATTGGATACGGGTCAATGCCTTCGTGGCATTGTTCATTCCGGTGCAAAGCGCTGCCTTGCTTTTTTTGCTCATGAGCAATAGTCCGCAACTGGCCGAGGTGCTGCAGGCCGCCCGGGATATGCAGACACAGCAGGCGCTGCCTGCCAATGTATCGATTGAGAAAACGATGCTCACCATGCTGTGGTCGTTTGCCATTGCCGGTCTGCTGATGGGCGTGCACATCTTACTCAGCTTGTGGCTTGTTCGTCGCTATGCCGCGCTGTTTGCCAAATAGCAGTTGGTTCAAGCCGAAAGGTCCTTTTGCCGAGGTGCTGCTGCATGCCCGGCTTTGAAATTTGTGGCATATACATGCATTGCCGGCCGGCGGTTTGCTTTTTTCCCTAATTTCCCAGCATACGATGCTGTCAAATGCCGGCGCCTGTGGGTACGGGCGGCTGCTGTAATACCGGCTTAGGTCGGGGTGTCGGCGGCTGTGGTCCACGCGGTTGGTGGCAGATGGTCAGCCAGCACCAATTCTTCTGCTTATGAATGCGCCCCCTGAGAAGACCCTTACCTGGGATGAGATGTTTACGGCCGATGCTGTGCGAGCCCGCTATGGCGGTGTAAACACGGCTTTGCAACAGCTGAGTGCGGCTGCGCTGGAAGGCAAGCACAAGCAAGCTGCCGATTTCTTCATGAACCAGGGCATCACTTTTACGGTGTATAGTGATAACCAGGGTATCGAACGCATTTTTCCATTCGATATCATTCCCCGTATCATTACTGCCAAAGAGTGGGAACACATTGAAGCAGGCATTAAGCAGCGGCTGAAGGCGCTTAATATGTTCTTGCACGATGTGTACCATGGCCAGCAAATTGTAAAGGATGGGGTGGTGCCTGCTTCGCTCATTGCCAGCTGTCCGCACTTTTTAAAAGAAGTGGCCGGCATTGATGTGCCGCACCAGATTTACGTGCATATCGCCGGCATCGATCTGATCCGCGGTGCTGATGGTGTGTTTTACGTATTGGAAGACAACCTGCGCACCCCCAGTGGTGTGAGCTATATGCTGGAAAACAGAGAGGTGACCAAGCGCATTTTTCCAGACCTGCTGGCACACAACCATGTGCGCATGGTGAATACATATCCTACACGGCTGCTAAACATTTTGAGCCAGCTATCGCCGCGGCCGGTAGATCAGCCCAATGTGGTGCTGCTGACACCCGGCGTGTACAACAGCGCCTACTACGAGCATACGTTTTTAGCCCGTACCATGGGCATCCCCCTGGTAGAGGGCCGCGACCTGGTGATTGACAATCAAAAGGTGTTCATGAAAACCACCAGCGGACTGCAGCCGGTGGATGTCATTTATCGGCGTATCGACGATGATTTCATTGATCCGCTGGTATTCAGGCCCGATAGCATGCTGGGGGTGCCTGGTATAATGAGTGCCTACCGCAAAGGCAGTGTAGCGCTGGTAAATGCCGTGGGCAATGGCGTGGCTGATGATAAGGCAGTGTATGCCTACGTACCCGCCATGATCAAGTATTACCTGAATGAGGAAGCTATTTTGCCCAACATACCTACCTACAGGCTGGAGGTGGAAGAGGAGCGCCGCCACGTATTTCAAAACCTGAGTAGCATGGTAGTAAAGCAGACGAACCAAAGCGGTGGCTATGGCATGGTAATGGGTAACAAGGCCACTGAACTGGAGCTAAATGATCTGAAAGTAGCGGTGATGCAGAATCCCCGAAATTTCATTGCGCAGCCCATCATTCAGCTGAGTACTGTGCCTTGCCTCATTGATGGTAAGCTGGAGTCGCGGCATATCGATTTGCGTCCATTTGCCTTGTGCGGGCCCAGTGGTATAGAAATAGTGCCAGGTGGCCTTACCCGCGTAGCCCTGCGCAAGGGTAGCCTGGTGGTAAACAGCAGCCAGGGGGGCGGTAGCAAGGATACCTGGGTGGTGGATATAGAGGAATAGTTCACGAGTTCACAAGTTCAGGAGTTTGAGAGTTCGAATGTTTGAGCGTTCACAAGTGCATGCGTTCACGAGTTGAAATGGAGTGAGTCAAACAATATGGCTAACAAGTTTTTTCTGGTCCATGCTGAGGTTAAACCGATTTAAAAATTTAATCAATAGCTCCTCTCTTTAGGGAGGCGGGGGAGGGTATATTTTATGATGCTGAGTAGAATAGCCGACAACCTTTTTTGGCTGAACCGCTACATGGAGCGGGCCGATGGTGTGGCCCGCGCCGTGCGATATTTTTACATTCTTGGTTTTGATAGCTGGGAGGGCGATACCCTTGGTTATGGCCCATTGCTGCAATGCTACACAGGCCTTACGGCCGGCGAGCGGCAATCGCTGAGCCAAAATGGGCCCGCTGTGCTGCAGTACTGCATTTGCGATAGCAGCAATGTAAACTCGCTGAAAGTGCTGCTGGGCAAGGCCCGCGAAAATGCCCGGGGTAGCCAGGACCGTATCACCAAAGAAGTGTGGGAGCAGGTGAATGCCATGTATCACTTCATCAACAATGAAGGGCTGACCGAACGGCTGCGTGGCGAGGATACCCTGAAAGTATTGGACCAACTGGAAAACCATTGCCTGCTGTACAGTGGCATTGTAGATAGTACCATGCCCCGCGGCCTGGGCTGGGAGTTTATGAACATGGGCAAGTTTATAGAACGCTGCCTGCAAACGGTAGACATGGCCGATGCTTACCTGCAGCCCATGGGCTACGATCTGGAAAAGAACGATGACCTGCTGTACTGGCGCCGCCTGCTCTACTCGCTATCGGGCTACGAGCTATACCTGAAGAGCAACCGGGGCACTCACCACACCCGCCAGGCTATTTACCAGGCTATTTTCAATGCCGATTTTCCCCGCTCTGTCATATACAGTATGGAGCGCATCGATAAATACATGCACGCCATGCTGGCCGAAAATGCACATCCGGATTCAGATAAACTGGTGCGCCAGTTCGGACGATTGAAGAGCATGGTGGAGTTTGCCGATCCGTTTTCGATGGATGGCAAAAGCCTCGAAGAGTTGATACAACGCATCAGGCAGCAGGTATGGGATTTTTCGGCCGAATTGTCCAGAATGTTTTTTTCA
>CANHEC010000358.1 GCA_947459455.1 Chitinophagaceae bacterium | reverse complement strand
GGTTTTTTCCAGCACGGTGGTTTTGCCGCTGCCCGGCGAGCTCACCAGGTTAATGGCCATGATTCCCTTGGCTTCAAAGTAGCCCCTGTTGCGTTCGGCTAGTTTATCGTTGGCAGCCAGTATGTCTATTTCCAGCTGCAGCTGGCGTTGCTGTGGCGCCGCATGCTGGTGTTCATGGTGATGGTGCTGGTGGTCATGTGTATGGTGCTCATCATCATGCTGATGATGGTGGTGGTGATGATGCTCGTTTTCGCCGTGGTGGTGGTGGTGATGTGCAGGAGCCGCATGGGACTGGCCCACGGGCTGAATGCTGAACTGTCCGCCGCCGTCGCAGCCGCAGGTGGTACACATAATAAAAGTGGTTAGCTGATGGTGATGGATTTAACACGTAATTCTTTGCCCTGCGTGATATCGATAAAATGACTGCCACAATTGGGGCAGGGCTCGGTGTAGTGTGCTATGGGATACTGCTGATTGCATAGCAGGCAAGTGGCTTGACCGCCGGGTTGGCTGATATCGGCTTCGCAATGCTCCAGCACACTTCCCTGGCGGGCATGTTGCCAGGCAAACCAAAACGAATTCATTTCGATGCCACTCAGGGTGCCTATCTCCAGTTCTATCCGCTCTACCTGCCGGGCCGAGGCATTTTCGGCTTCGCGGGTAGCTATTTCAATGATGCTTTGCACAATGGATAGCTCGTGCATGTCAGGCTTTTCTTTTTTTGCGTAGCATGCTGTAAAGCAAGCCACCAATGGCAGATACTGCTACCAATCCGATAACTACATGCAGCGGCTCGGCTACATAATGTAGCGGATGACTGCCAGGAAGGTGGCCGTGCCCATCGTGGGCAAATAACAAAGTAGGAAGCAGCAGACTCAGTGTGGCAACTGCTTTGAGCGGTGTTTTCATTTGCATATTCCGACGGTTGAGCAACTAAATTAGGAGCTGCCACCGGCGGCCACTGCTGATAAATGTCATGCATCGTTGTGATTGTACTCATAAGTGTCGGCTGCGGATCGTGGCTAACATTACCCTGCATTTCGTTTCCTCATTTTTCAACCGCTTGCATATGTCTTTACTTCCTACCCGGGAGATGCCCACCTATTATGATGAGGTGGTACGCAAAGGATACTCCCGCCGCGATTTCATGGCTTTTTGTACCATGATGGGCGCTTTTCTGGGGCTCGAAAACAATGGGGTGGCACAGGTAGCCAAAGCTTTAGAAACAAAAAAGCGTTTGCCGGTTATCTGGCTGCATTTTCAGGAGTGTACCTGTTGTAGCGAAAGCTTTATCCGCTCGTCGCATCCCATTGTGGCAGATCTGCTGCTCGATCAGATTTCGCTTGACTACAGCGAAACACTGATGGCAGCCAGCGGCTTTCAGGCCGAGGAGGCTATGCGGCATACCATGGAAACACACAAAGGAGAATATATACTGTGTGTAGAAGGGAGCGTGCCTACCGGCGCCGATGGTGTGTACTGCATGATAGGGGGCAAGACAAGTATGCAGATACTGGAGGAGGCCGCCGAAAATGCAAAGGCAGTAATAGCCTGGGGAAGCTGTGCCAGCAATGGCTGCGTGCAGGCTGCCAAGCCCAATCCCACATCGGCTACACCCATCCATAAGCTGGTAAAAGGGAAGCCGGTGATAAAAGTGCCTGGTTGTCCGCCCATTGGCGAAGTAATGGCTGGTGTGATTGTGCATGTGGTCACTTTCGATCGCATACCTGAGTTAGATAGCATCGGCCGGCCCAAAGCATTCTACAGCAAGCGGGTACACGATACCTGCTACCGGAGACCGTTTTATGATGCCGGATTGTACGTGGAGTCGTTCGATGATCAGAATGCGAAGAAAGGCTACTGCCTGTACAAAGTGGGCTGCAAAGGCCCCAGCACTTACAATGCTTGCGGCGTAATGCGCTGGAACAATGGAGTGAGCTTTCCGATTCAAAGTGGCCACGGTTGCTTTGGCTGTAGCGAGGAAAACTATTGGGATAATGGCCGCTTGTATGAGCGGGCTGCTGCATTCCCTGGCTTTGGTATAGAGGCTGATGCCGATAAGGTGGGTATGGTAGCGCTGGGTGCTACGGCCGGTGCACTGGCGGTGCATGCAGTAGCTACCAATCTGCGCAAGCATAAGCTGGTCAGCAGCCTCGAGAAAGAAGGCAAGCAAAGCGAGAAAGATCTTGAGTAATCCAGTTGTATCATTTTTTAAGCAATGCCATATGAGCCAGCGAATAGTAGTAGACCCCATTACCCGCATAGAAGGACACCTGCGGGTGGAAGCCGAGATAGAAGGCGGAAAAATAAAGGATGCTTACAGCAGCGGCACCATGGTGCGCCTGCTGGAAGAGATACTGAAAGGTCGTGATCCGCGGGATGCCTGGGCCTTTGTAGGCCGTGTATGTGGGGTGTGCACAAGTGTACACTCGCTTACGTCTGTTAGGGCCGTAGAAGATGCCTTGAACATTACGATACCACCCAATGCCGAAATGGTGCGGAACATTATGTTTTGTGCCCAGTACATTCATGATCACGTGGTGCATTTTTATCACCTGCATGCCATGGATTGGGTAGATGTGGTGAATGCGCTGAAAGCCGATCCTAAAAAGACATCGGAGCTGGCACAGAGCCTGTCGAACTGGCCCAAAAGCTCACCCGGTTATTTTTCTGATTTGCAGAATCGGCTGAAGAAGTTTGTAGAAAGTGGCCAGCTCGGAATTTTTGCCAACGGCTACTGGGGCCACCCTGCGTACAAACTACCCGCCGAGGTAAACCTGATAGGGCTGGCGCACTACCTGGAAGCACTGGAGTGGCAAAAGGAAATCGTAAAAGTGCACACCATTTTCGGGGGCAAGAACCCGCACCCTAACTACCTGGTGGGCGGCATGGCTTGTGCTATTGGCATCGATGATGTAAGCGGCATCAATGCCGAGCGGCTGGCCTTTGTGCAGCAACTGCTGAAACAGGGAAAGGAGTTTGTAGAGCAGGTGTATATTCCCGACCTGATGGCCATTGCTTCATTTTACAAAGATTGGGGGGCCATAGGCGGAGGCCTCGGCAACTTCATGGCTTATGGCGATATGAGTGTCAATGGCTCAAAGGATCCGTCCACCTTCCTGTTTCCGCCGGGCGTTATTCTCAATAAGGATCTGTCGAATATCTACGAGCCCGATGTACGCAAAGACGATGAGGTGCAGGAGTTCATCAACCACTCATGGTACGACTACGAAGGAGGTCGCGATAAGGGCCTGCACCCATGGAAAGGCGAAAGCAAAATCAACTACACGGGGCCGAAGCCACCGTTTGAATACCTGGATACTACGCAGGCTTATAGTTATTTGAAAACGCCCCGATGGAAAGGGCATGCCGTGGAAGTAGGACCACTGGCAAGGGTGTTGGTAGGATATGCCAAAAACAAGCCGGGCTACCGCGATTTGGTCGATAAGGCGATTACTGATCTGCAGGTACCCATCACAGCGCTGTTCAGCACTTTGGGGCGTACGGCAGCCCGCGGTCTCGAAAGCGCTTTGGCGGCGCAGTGGGCACTCGATTTTTACGATCAGCTTATTCGCAATATCAAGAATGGTGATACCCGCATGGCCAATACTGACAAGTTTGACCCCGGTACCTGGCCCGACGAAGCCAAAGGCGTGGGCGTAGCCGAAGCGCCACGGGGTGCGCTGGCCCATTGGATAAACAT
>CANHEC010000357.1 GCA_947459455.1 Chitinophagaceae bacterium | reverse complement strand
TGGGCAGGTATTTTGGATCAATAAACTCGATGCTACCGGTGGCAGCCACAAATTTGTTGACGCCGCCGGCGGTGCCAATCCAAACATTATTGTCTGCATCAGCATACAAACTTCTTACCCTGTTATCATACAGCACAGGAGGCTTGCCGCTTTCATTTCGCCAAGTTTTGTAAGCGCCTGTTTTCGGGTTGTAGCAGCTCAGGCCATCTCCATTTCCCATCCATATGTTTCCCTGTTTATCCATCGTTACGCCCCGGCCGGCTTTGGAATATTGCTCCGATAGCTTACCCGGAAAAGGCAGGATGCTCGAAAAGAATGGCGGACTAGGATTGAAATAGTTTACGCCTTCTACATCGCAACCGAGCCAAATAAGGCCCGACCGGTCGGCGAAAATGCAGCGATAGGAATTGGTAGAAGGACCTGTAGGAAAATAGGCGCTGTGCAAATACTGCTTCACCTCTGCGGTGAGCGGCGAATATCTTATCAGGCCTTGCCCGGCAGTGGCAATCCAGAGGTTATCGGCTCCATCGGTTTGCACGCCGATGGCATCCAGTTGGCTTAAGCCCAATTTTTGGCAAATGATACGATCGTGATGGGATACGCGGCCACCTTCAATAAGTTGCAGGCGGTGCTCACCAAAACTTACCAGCCACAACCCGCCACTTCTGCTAAGGCACATAGCCTGGATGCTTTGGTTGGCCAAAAACGCATCAGGATAGAGACTGGCCTCGTCGGTTGCGCCTTTCAATAATACCAGCCCACGGTTAGTGCCTACATAGCAATCAGCGCCTACTACTACAAGGCTCGAAATTTGTTTGCCCTTTAATGCAGCGTGTTTTTGCAAGGGAGATGATGCATAATCAAACACCTGATCGCGGCCGATATGGTATTTGAACAATCCTTGCCGGCAACCAATAAGCAGAAAACTATCACTTAGGCTTTCGATGTCGGCTGTAAACTTCCCATGCATAGCTGTTATGCGCCGAAAGTTGTGTTTCTTAAAATCAAACTCCATCAGCCCATTCTCTGCCCCTATCCAAAACCGCCCTGCCGCATCGCTATACATGCTGCGTATCTGCGTACCCAGTGGCGACAAACTATCGGCGGGCTGGTAGGTAAACTTCTTCACCTGCCGACTATCATAACGATTGACAGCGCCCACCGTTCCAATCCACATGTAGCCGTACTTATCTTGCGCCATGCAGCGTACAATACCATCATTCAAGCCATCAGATATATCAATTTTTCTAAAGCTGATAGACGATGGCTGCGCAGCGGATAATAAACCTACCCCTAAACAGACAGCCAGCATGGCTGGCAGCCGGCGAGACCAACAAACAACTACCTGAAAAAATCTTGATGGCTGCATGATGAAAAGCCGCTATTAGGTCTGTAAAGAGAAGGTTGGAAGATAAGGATGGCTGGACAGAATGTATACCGCCACACTGTGAACCACGCAAAAGCTGGCTACGAAGCGTAGCAAAAAGCGAATGAAGCGTTTGCAGCTTACTCAATAGTCTGCCAGTAGTACGACAGACAAATCGGCCGGCAGACAACGAATAAATATGCGCTGACCAATAGCGGGCATCAAGCTACCTGTCAGCATACTATAGCTATCCGCTTCAGTGATGCTGCCATTGGCCAAATACACTCTTAAGCGCAGTTTGGCTATACTACAACTGCTTCGGTCGACACTTATACAACTGCTCGCTACCACAACAGCCTGGGCACGCAGGCCATGCCGAAGTAAATGATGCTGGCGCACCAGCAAATACTCAAGGTTCGGCGTCGCACTATGAGCACCTTTTTGCATGAACCAACAACGCTTCCACCACTTCATACCACGAAAAAAGCAGAGAAACATGACAACAACGAACCTAACCAAGTGCAATGGATATAATAGCAACTGAAGGGTAGCAACTGGCAAATAGACAGTTTTGCCTGCTGCCTTCCTCGGGCGGAGATCAGACCTCTGAGCACCAACAGCGGCCATACAGTTCTACTAAAAACAGGCGCCACAACCCTTTGTGTTGGCTTCCATTTCAGTCTACTTGCCCTCCGATAGGTGTTCACCCCGCTTTGTGTTGATTTAGATACGCCTCGTTACAAATCGATTTGATGATGAAAGTGGGTAGTGCATTTTGCATCAAAATTCAACACCCATGAAAAAGTTCCTTACCGGTCTGGCATTTGTATTGCCTGTTTTAGGCTTCACACAAAACATCGGTATGGGCACCCCTACCCCACACGCCAGTGCACTGCTCGATATCAGCAGCACCACCCGCGGCCTATTGGCCCCCCGCATGACTACTGCACAGCGCACTGCCATAGCGGGGCCGGCCAAGGGCTTGCTGGTGTACGACACCGATTTGAATGCCCTGCAGCACTACAACGGTACCAGTTGGGCTGCCGTGGGGGCTGGCAGCGGTTTTGCCCTGCCTTATGCAGGTAGTGTGGCCAATACATCACCGGCTTTCAGCATCACCAACACCGGCGATGGCAAAGCCATTGTGGGCATCTCCACCAGTTCGTTTACGCCAGCCATTGAGGGTACGGCCAATGGCGCCGGCGGATACGGCGTAGTCGGAAATGCATCCAACTTATCGGGTTATGGCATTTACGGAACCAACCCAACCGGCACGGCCGTATATGGCTTTAGTGTAAATGGCGGCGTGGCCCTGAGGGGCAACTCGCCATTGGGCTATGCCTTGCTCACCAATGGCAACCTGCGCCTTACCGGCGGCAACACTAACCCCAGTGATGGCGCTGTGCTGACCAGTGTAGATGACCTGGGAAATGCTGTGTGGAAGCCCAGGCAAATTGCTTTTTCAGTGATCAGCCCCCAAAACGCAAACCTGACCCATGAAGTGCGCAGGAAGATTGAATTTGCCACCAAAAGCTATGACCATGGCAATGGATTTACCCCTTTTAGTGGAACAGTATCTGCCGGCAGCAGTGTGTATACCGTGCCTGTAAAGGGGTTATATCATTTTAGTGCACTTGTGCAACTGTTTTACAGCACTGCTATATTCAACTTTCGGTATACCGATATTGTATTGATAAAGAACGGTACAGTTTTGTGTAGAAAGTTGGGCATTATATACAACCCGGAATATGATGCCTATTCCGATTTGTCCATCGATCTGGATGTACCATGTAATGCTGGTGATAAAATCTGGATTGAAGTATATCAAGGAAATACCGGCAGTAGTTCTGTTTCTGCTGCCTATAATGGAAATACATCTGTGTTCAGCGGCCACCTGGTATTTGCCGATTAGGTAGTTGTTTCAAGTCAGCTTTCTGTCAGTCATTTTTTGGCAAACTACATCTACTACTGGAAGGCCATTATACACCTGCCTGGTTTACCGCTTGCATCAATAAGCATTTACTGTCATGAAGCATTTTCTATTTTGCTGTTTTACCGTTTGCTGGGCTACCATCGCCTTTAGCCAAAACATTGGCATTGGCACCACCACCCCGCACGCCAGTTCACAACTAGATATCAGCAGCACCACACGCGGCTTGCTGCCACCCCGTATGACCACCGCTCAGCGCAATGCCATTGCTACCCCGGCCAAGGGCCTGCTGGTGTACGATACCGATTTGAATGCCTTGTATCACTTCAACGGCACAAACTGGGCTGCATTGACAGGAGTAAACACTCCTTTTGCGCTGCCTTATGCCGGCAGCATCGCCCTGCTGGAGGGCGCTGTATTTAATATTGAAAACACAGGAGCCGGCA
>CANHEC010000356.1 GCA_947459455.1 Chitinophagaceae bacterium | reverse complement strand
GTTGTCTACAGGGTTGATACCCAGGTTCACGGCAAAGTTGTTCCGACGCAGGGTCGAGTTCGGGATCATGCTCTTGTTGTTCAGGTCAGAGAACGACAGGTTGTAGTTCATCTTGTCTGAACCGCCATACATGCTCACGGTATTGTTGAAGTTGGTGCCAGGGTTGTAAAAGTTTTTCAGGTTGTCTTTTACAGCCACATAGGGGCGGGCTACGCCATCCCACTGCATCACGTTCGAACCATCCAGGCGGGCACCCCAGCTGTTCAGCGGAATGTTGTTGGCACCGGTTTGCGTGGTAGGTGCTACACCTTGTACACCGTGGCCGTACTCGTACTGCCAGTCGGTTACATTCATAATGGTTTCAATGGCCAGGTTGCTATTCACTTCAATGCCTATGCCTTTGCGCTTGCTGCCTCTTTTGGTGGTGATAAGAATAACACCGTTAGAAGCACGGGCACCATACAGGGCAGCGGCGTTGCCGCCTTTCAGCACCGAAATGGTTTCAATTTCATCGGGGTTCAGCATCTGAATACCGTCGCCGGCATCGCGGCCACCCCACTCACCAGCGCTACCGCGGTTGCTGTTGTCAATGGGAATACCATCTACCACATACAGCGGCTGGTTGTTGTCGCTGATAGAAGTGTTGCCACGCAGTACCACGCGGGTAGAGCCACCGGCACCGGTAGCGGTAGAGGCTACGTTCAGGCCGGGCACCTTACCCACCAGGTTGTTTACAATGCTGTTGGTACGGGCCTGTGTCAGCTCGTCGCCCTTTACTTCGCTCAGCGCATAGCCCAGCGCTTTTCTTTCTTTGCGAATGCCAAGGGCCGTTACTACCACTTCGCCCAGTTGGTTCGAAGCTTCGCTAAGGCTGATGGTGATGTTGTCATCGGTGGGGCCTACCTCTACCGATGCGCTGGCAAAGCCTACTGACGACACCTCGAGGGTGACTTTGCCAGTGGGCACCTGCAGCGAAAAGCGGCCGTCGGCGTTGGTAGCGGTGCCCGCACTCGAGCTGCCTTTTACCTTCACCGTAGCTGCCACCACACCCTGATTGTTTTGTGCATCCAGCACAACGCCACTAAGTTGTCTCGTTTGCGCCCAGCTGTACGCGAAGCACAGTAGGCCCACGAGCACGGCAAGTGTTTTTTTCATGAGCAGTTTTTTTTGATGAATGATGATTTGGTTTTCGAATTTGCCTGACCTGTGCCGCTTATCACCCGGCAGTCAGTCAGACAATATTTTTGGTTGGCTCACTTCCATCAGGTTCGTGAACTCAATGTTTTCAAATACCAGCGAGGCCGCCCCTATCAGCTCGGCACTATCGCCCATTTTCGATACGGTCACCTGCGTGTTCTCCGATATTTTCGGAATGCAGTGCTCATTGATGGCCTGCTGCACCGGTGCCAGCCACAGCTTGCCCGCCTGACTGCCACGGCCACTCAGCACCACCAGCCCGGGGTTGATGATGTGGATGAGAATGGCCACGCCCTTCCCGATCTTATAGCCTATTTCTGCTATCAGCTCCACGCTAAACTTATCGCCTTTTGCGGCCGCCTGCATAATGCTGGCCGCCGAGGCCTCCACATGCTCCTGCGTAATCTGGCGCAGCATGGTAGAGCGGCCACCGGCAATGCCGGCTGCCGCCTTGGCAACCATTATTTTCAGCGAGGCCTCCGTTTCCAGGCAGCCCAGCTTGCCACAGGCACACATGATATTGTTGGTAAATACGGGGATGTGGCTAAACTCGCCGGCAAAACCGCTATCGCCCCTGAACAGCTTGCCACCCAGTACCATGCCAAGGCCAATGCCCCAGCTTACGTTTACTACCAGTACATTGGCCCGGCCGCGGCCATCGCCAAAGCGGCTTTCAGCCAGTGCAATCAAGCTGCTGTCGTTGTCTATAAACACAGGCAGGTCGGTAGCCTGCTGCAGGTACGATACAATGCTATGGCCCGCCGGCGGCCTCAGGTACGAGTGGTTCAGGCCCTTGGTCACGTCTACAAAGCCCGGCATCCCAATGCCAATACCAGCGATCGTTTCCCGCGGTACCGGCACCTGCGCCAAAAAATGCGTGAGGTGCCCCGCCAGCGTCGCCAGGCTTTGGGGATCGCCCGCCAGGTCAAATTCCAGATCGGCCACGGCGCCCACCACCTGGTTATCGGCATTCATCAGCGCTATGCGGGTAATAAACTGGTCCATGGCCACACTCAGCACATGCACCGCATCGGGGCGCAGCGCATAGGTCTGTGGGCGGCGGCCACCTGTCGAGTTGGCCAGGCCCGAGTCTACCAGCAGACCTTCGTCCAGCAGTTCAGTCAGCAAACGGGTGGTAAGGGGAAGGCTACGGCCGGTTAGTACGCTCAGTTCGGCACACGACAAACTGCCGGCGAAATAGAAATGCCGGAGCATTTCATTGCGGTAAGCGAGTTGTTTACGGCTCATGCAGCAGTCGTTGGAGCGATTTTGGACATGAAAAGTAGGGATACTTCTTAAATTTTTGCAAGAAGTTATGAACAATTTGATGAATGGCCTGCCATGTTTCATCAAGTTTCATCCATTTTTAAACAAAATGTTAAGGCAGTAGCTGGCGCCCATCCAATTTCCATTTGCGCAAGCCATTGCTGCCTTGCCCCCCTAGCTTGCGCTACCGCTAAATGCTTGACTATGCAGTCTTTACGTGTAGCCCTCGATTGGACCATTAATACCAACCACAGCCCCATGGTAGTAGCCCTGCAGCAGGGCTGGTACGCCCGCCAGGGCCTGCAGGTGCAGCTGCTGCACGCCGGGCAAGACGACTACGCCCTTACGCCGGCCAAAAAACTGGAACTGGGCCTGGCCGACCTCGCCATTTGTCCGCTCGAAAGCATTCTCAGCTACCGCATCAAGCCGCAGCCCTTCGATATGCGGGCCATTGCCGCCATTTTTCAAGACGACCTGAGCCGCGTGGTCACCCTTGCCTCCTCCGGGCTGCACCGACCCGCCCTGCTGGCCGGCCGCCGCTACGCCTCGTACAAGGCCCGGTACGAAGACGCCATTGTACAGCAGCTGGTACAGGCCGATGGCGGCGAAGCGCCGCTGCAACTATTGTACCCGCCCAAACTGGGCATTTGGAACACCCTGCTGAGCGGCCAGGCCGATGCCACCTGGATATTTGACAACTGGGAAGGTGAGCAGGCCCGCCTCCAGGGCATACAGCTGCACCGCTTCCGGCTGCAGGATTTTGGCATCCCCTACGGCTACTCGCCGGTGATAGTGGCCAGCCGGCAAATGATAGAACAGCAACCAGCACTGCTCCGCCAGTTTTTGGCTGCCACCGCCGAGGGCGCCCATTTTGCCGCCACCCGGCCGGCCGACACAGCCGCCATGCTGCTGCCACACGTGCCGGCGCCCGATGCCGATCTGGCTTTCCTTACCGCCAGCCAGCAGTACTGCGCCCCGGCGTACGGACGGCCCTGGGGCCACCTGCATACCCACCGCCTGCAGGCCTACCTGCAGTGGCTGCAGCACAGCGGGTTAGAAACGCAGCCCTTTGCCCCGGCCGACATAGCCACCAACCACCTGCTGCCAGCCTGAGCAACCAACGAGAATAAATAAGGGGCCCTCCCCACCTGTGCAGCACCCGGCACCCGTACCGGCTGTACACTTGTAGCCCCACCCAAGCGGGGGCTACTCACGGCTCAGCCGGGACAGCCCATGGGCGGTGGTGCATGGAACGGGCTAACACAACCACCTCACATTCAGTCCAAT
>CANHEC010000355.1 GCA_947459455.1 Chitinophagaceae bacterium | reverse complement strand
CTATGTGCCCCGCATTGTCAACACCTTTGACAACAAAGTGGATCGGGTAGATAGCACTTATGATAAGTTTTTCAATTTTGATCGCTTTTACAGCCTGCGTTGGGATCTGACCAAGTCTTTCAATCTGGACTTTACGGCCCTGAACAAAGCCCGGGTAGACGAACCGAATGGTGAGATTACCCTGTTTGCCCGCGACAGCATCAGACGAAACCTGCTGCGTGGCGGCCGCAATGTGAACTACGACCAGACTGTGGTGATGACCTACACGCTGCCTACTCAAAAGCTGCCGATGCTGGACTGGACTACGGCCCGCCTGACCTATACCGCCCGCTACAAATGGGCAGCCAGCAGCCTGCTGGCACAGGCACTGAACCAGGGCAATATTTTGGAAAATGGAGCCGACCGCCTGGCCAATGCTGAACTTGATTTTACCAAACTGTACAGCAAGAGCCGCTGGCTGGCGGCACTGGAAAACGAGCAGGCGCCCCGCGGCCGCGATAGCGCCAGCAAGGCCCAGCGCAAAGAGCAGCAAGCACAAGCCAAACAAGACAAGCTGAGCAAGAAAGAGCAGAGCAAACTGGACAAACTGAAAGCAAAGAACGCAGCCGACAGCCTGAACCAGAAAAAGCTGACCAAGGCGGAACGCAAACTACAGCGTAAGCAACGCCGCGAAGAACGCCGCCGCGAACGCCAGAACCGCCAATACGAAATAACAGGTGCGGCCCGTATAGCCGGCAAGCTGGTTACTATGGTGAAGCGAGCCAGTATAAACTATGGCGAGGTGTACTACAGCCGCATACCGGGGTATACAGATAGCACCCGCATTTTGGGCAACAATTTCCGTAGCAAGGCACCGGGCTTTGGTTACATCATGGGGCAGCAGCCCGATACCAACTACCTGAACAACTTTGCCAAACGCGGATTGGTAACCCGCGACCCGCTGTTCAACCAGCTGTTCGCGCAGGGCTTCGATCAGAAGCTGAACATACAGGCCCAGTTGGAACCATTCAAGGAGTTTACCATTGATCTGAACCTGGATAAGAGCTTTACTAAAAACTACACAGAGCTATTTAAAGACACTACCGGCAGCAGTGGCCACGCCCACCTGACGCCGTATGTGAATGGTGGCTTCAGTGTCAGCTACATCGCTTTCCAAACGCTGTTCAACAAGTTTGATCCGAACCGCACCAGCGAAATGTTCCAGAAGTTTGAAGGCTACCGCCAGCAGCTGAGCCTGCGGGTGGCCGGCAAAAACCCCTACTGGCAGCAGGCTGGCGGACCGGTAAGCGCCGATGGATATGCCCAGGGCTATGGCCGCTATGCGCAGGATGTACTCATCCCATCTTTTTTGGCGGCATATACGAACAAGAGCCCAGATGAGGTACCGCTCATTGGCAATGATAACCGCAAGGTGACCACCAACCCGTTCCGCGGCATTAAGCCAATGCCCAACTGGCGGGTAAACTTTACCGGCCTTACCCGCATACCGGCCCTGCAGGAAAAGTTCAGCAGCATCAATATCACCCACGCCTACCAGGGTCGCCTTAGCATGAACTCCTTCACCTCGGCCCTGCTGTACCAGGATCCGTTCCGCATTGGCTTCCCATCGTTTATCGATACGGTGAGTGGCAACTTTATCCCCTTCTTCCTGGTGCCCAATATTGCCATCAGCGAAGGGTTTGAACCGGTGATTGGCATAGACGTGACTACCACCAACCAGCTGAATGCCCGCTTTGAATACCGCAAGAGCCGCCAGCTGAGCCTGAGCCTGCTGGACTACCAGCTGAGCGAAGTGAACAGCACCGAATGGATTTTTGGTGCCAGCTTCCGCAAGCGGGGCATGAAGCTGCCATTTAAACTGCCGAAGTTTTTGAATAAAGAAGGCGGTAAAGAGCTGGAAAATGACATCACCTTCCGCCTCGATTTCAGCATACGCGACGATGCCACCAGCAACAGCCGCCTCGACCAGAACACCTCGTTCAGTACAGCGGGCCAAAAAGTCATCAAAATCAACCCGAGCATTGATTACATCATGAGCAACCGGGTGAATATCCGGCTCTTCTTCGATCAGATGCGTAGCATACCCTACATCAGTACGGCGGCGCCCACTACCAATACCCGGGCCGGGGTGCAACTCCGAATTTCTCTGGCGCAGCAGTAGCGGTGATTTATGAACTGCTTGATATGAGCGTCCGGTGGCCATGGCTGCCGGACGCTTTTTTTCTCGTAAGAGCAAAAAAGAATACAGCCGGATGGTTACACCGGCTGCCCCCTGCCTATTTTTTTGTTCAGCAGCCGGCCGATAACTGCTCCATATTTTGAAAGCTGCCCGGCTGCTGATAGCTTCACCCTCTAACAAACCAACGACCTTGCTACACTGCCCCACCCTGCGCACCCCACGGCTGCTGCTGCGCCGCTTTGAGCAAAGCGATGCCGCCTTTGTACTGGCCGGCCTGAGCCACCCCGAGGTAATAAAATACTACGGCGTACAATACCACAGTATGGAAGCCGTGCAAACACAGATGAATTGGTACGAGCAGCTGCTGGCAGAAGGAACGGGCGTGTGGTGGTGCGTGTGTACAGCCAATGGCGAAATGCCCATCGGGGCCTGCGGCTTTAATGGCGTGCAGGCGCTGCACCGCAAAGCCGAAACGGGCTACTGGCTAATGCCACAGCACCAGGGCCACGGCTACATGCACGAAGCCATGCAAGCCGCCTTGCAGCATGCATTTGATGTGCTGCAACTACACCGCATAGAAGCCGTGGTAGAAACTGAAAACCGGGCAAGCATGCTACTGGCGGAGCGGCTGGGCTTTAGGCTGGAGGGCACCCAGCGGGATGTGGAATGGCGGGAAGGCCGCTTTGTGAGCCACCACCTGTACGGCCTGCTGGCAAATGAGTGGACGCCGGGGCCTGCACAATAGCGCAGGGGCCGCCGGACCAACGATACTACCCCGCAGCCCGGCCGAAGTGCCGGGGGAGGAGTAGTGAGGCGGGCCGGAACAACTGCCCGGGCATGCACCACCGCCCATGGCCCCTCCTGTTTTCTTTAGCCGTTTGTTGGCGCTGCGGCAGCGCAGCAGGCTGTACCTTGCCTATTGTTATGGCTACGGCTTCTCTTCCCTCTCATGTAGTGCTTTTCGACGGGGTGTGCAACCTGTGCCAGCGCAGTGTGCAAATCATACTCGCCAACGATACGCAGGGCCTGTTTCACTTTGCGAGCCTGCAAAGTACGCTGGGGCTGCAAGTATTGCAGCAGCATGGACTGGCGGCCGAGCATTTGAAAACTTTTGTGTTGGTAGAAAATGGGCAGGTGTATACCCGCAGTACGGCAGCCCTACGGGTAGCGGCACAGCTAAAGGGTGCCTGGCGATGGCTACGGGTGCTGATGCTGGTACCCCGGCCGATAAGGGATGCGGTGTACAACCTGGTGGCCCGCAACCGCTACCGCTGGTTTGGCAAAAAAGAAGCCTGCTGGCTGCCACGACCCGAATGGCGCCACCGCTTTATAGATCAGGCTGGCTGAGCCGGTGTGCCGGCATTGGCCTCGCCCTCGGCTACCTCGCGGCGTACAATGGCCTGAAAGCGGCGCTGAAACCGCTGCCACGAAATAAATGCTGCGATGACTGCCCCAATGAGCGACACGATGGCCCACCCGATGAGCAAGCCGGGCCGCACGATGCGCAGGCCGCTGAACAGCCCCAGCGCCACCCCACACATAAAAATGAAGATGAAGTAGCCAAAGGTGTAGATGCCCACAAAGGAGG
>CANHEC010000354.1 GCA_947459455.1 Chitinophagaceae bacterium | reverse complement strand
TTCAAAAACTGTATCTGTATCAATGTGCTCCGCCAAACATCGATGGGCTGTAGGGATTGTCATCTTCGCACTGCTGTGCGGCAGCACTGGCGCCCATGCCCAGCAGCTGCCCGCCGCTACTATCGATACCAGCCGGCAGGCACCACCGCCGGCAGATAGCACCAGGCCGTTTGGCGGCGTTCGGCGCACTTTCAGCAAGGTATTCAATCACTATTTCAATGATAGTGGCGTGGCAGGGGCGCCCAAACTGCTTCTGTATCCCACCGTTGCTTTTTCGCCCGAAACCAGCTGGGAGGTTGGCTTCAGCAGCGTACTGCTGTACTACGCCCGCCGCGATACTACCAATCGGCTCAGCGAAATATCTGGCTTCACTTTTTACACCCTTCGGCAGCAGTACGGCGCCTGGTTCGATCATTTTTTGTACAGCCATCAGGATCGCTGGTTCTTTCTGGGTCGCTTGCGCTTTCAGCGCTTTCCACTCAAGTATTTTGGCATTGGGCCCGAAAGCCAGGAAGCCAATAAGCAAACCATCAACGCCAATTATGTGCTCATCAGAGAGCGGGTGCTGCGCAAGGTGCGTGGCAATTTTTTCGTCGGGCTCGAAACCGATTTTCAACTGGCCAGCCGCGTAAGTATTGATACCGGCAATGGCGTGCTGCCCCCACCCACAGGCGCACGGGGTAGCCGTACAGTAGGGCTGGGGCTGGGGCTGGTGTACGATAGCAGGCGCAATCCGCTCAATGTGCGGCGCGGCCTGTTTGCCGAATTGTCACACCTGCGTTATGGCCCGGGTATTGGCAGCCAATACAGTTTTCACAGTGTCAGTGCCGATGTCCGATACTTTAAAACCATGGCCAAAAATCAGGTGCTAGCCGGGCAGGTCTATGGCCAATTTTTGGCCGGTGAGGTGCCGTTCAATCAGCTGGCACTTTTAGGAGGCGAAAGCCTGATGCGAGGCTACTATTTTGGCCGCTTTCGCGACAAAAACATGTTGGTAGCACAGGCCGAATATCGCTTCCTGCCTTTTCCATTCAGCAAGCGGCTGGGGGGCGCTGTCTTCGCATCGTTGGGCACGGTGGCACCCAGGCCCGGGGCGTTTAGCCTGCAGCAGGTACTGCCGGCAGGCGGGTTGGGCCTTCGCTTTTTGGTGTTTCCCAAAAAAGACATTTTCGCCCGGCTCGATCTGGCATTTACCCGCGAAGGTGTCAATTTCTACATCTTCACAGGCGAGGCATTTTAGGGCCGCTGTTCCACCAGCCTTATACGCCGGCCCGGCGCTACCTGCACCTGGGCGGGGCTTTCTACTGTGATGGAGCGGATCTGCGCATCCACATCCAGCACTACATTGTGTCGGATGGTTACCGCAGATGTGTTATCTGGTACCCGTCCGGTATTCCATACACTTTGGTCCGACCAGTTGCCGGCTTTTACAGATACGGGAGCAGTATTGTCGGTGGCCAGAATGGTAATGAGTGAGCCGATCTCATCACTGAAATCTCCATTGGCAGCCATTACGTCCAATGTGAAGTCGCCGGTAGTATCTGTGTTGGGCGCCGTGTAGGAAAAGTTTACCGTAAATGATTGTCCCGGTTGAATAGTGCCGGCAAATACAGAATCTGGCGACGTCAGTAAGAAGCCATTGGTAGGTGCAGATATTTTAAAGCGCACCTGGTTTTGGTTTGCCGCACCAAAATTGGTAAACGTATAGCTGAACGAACCGCTACTGCCGGGTGCCAGCGTGCTGGTCAGGCTGTAGCCTGTTTTTACGAGGTAGGCTCCGGCCGGAACACAGTATTGATTCAGTGTTGTTGTGATGTCATTGATCAGTGCCACGACTATAAAATTGTCAGCAATGATGTTGTCCGTCAAAGTGTCTAGCCTTGGGGCAATCGTAGATTTATCAGGTGTAAGAATGTACGAGATATGCTCCATCATGAAGGCAGCTCTTGAGCCCGCCTGTTTGCCGAGATGTTTTGTGAGTAGCTCATTCATGCTTTCTTCAAATCCCGGAACTGAATTGGCGGCATTTTTATAGCGAGCTGCTATTTGATGCATTATCGTGGATAGTTGTTGCCTGTATACGGAATCGGCGATTAGTACCGCCCGGTATCGTCGGCTATACTCCAGCGAACTATCGAAGCCGGTATTAGTAAGAATACGACACTCATTCAGCTTCTGCTTATAGTTGCTGGCTGCTGCAGAGAGTGCAGCTGCGGAAATAGGCACACAGGTCTCATTCAGTACTTTTGATTTTGTTTTGATTGCCGGAAAGCCTGTTTTGCCAACTACATCATCCGACAGATTGCCCACCTGCACTGCGCCTACCACAGCTGTTCCCATGGAGAAGCCCTGCAGTACAAGATTGATGCCCTGAAGTGCTACGCTAAATCCGCGAAGCAATGGTGCCGCTTCAGCAAGCGCTACCGTTGAAAGCGCCAGATTGCCAGCTGTTTTGGTAACATCGGACCAGAACTTGGTTGATTTTGAAACATCGGCTTGCAGGTCAAGTACGTCGCCAATCTCTTCATTTAAATCAATGGCTTCTTTAAGGATGGAAGGCGGAAGGTTGGGATTTGCAAATCCCTTATCATACAGCTTTTGATACACCTCACCATAGGTAGAAGTTGAAACTGCGTCTTTTGTATATGTTGCCAGTTTGGGTATCAGCATTTCGTGCTTTACCTGTGTGTAATACTTGTAATACCCAAGGCTGATTAACTTTACAATATTGGCAGTTGCATATTTGATCGCTTGTTCTTTAATGTCTTCTGCGCTAAGATTTGCAACGCCGTCTGCTCCGCTTGCAGTAAGCAGCAGTTGGTCAACGGTTTGATTCACGATTGTTTTAATCACTTCATAAAGCACCAGCGAATTGCTGTCCAATAGCGGTTTGCCATCGCTGCCTTTGGCATTGCGAATGTTTTTATTGAGCAGCTCATCCAGTTCTTCCCGTAGCGTTTTTAGCAAGTCCTTTTTGCCGTCTTCTATTAGCTTGTTGATGTCTTCTACAAAGGTTTCTCGTAGTCCGGGAGAGGTGTTCATGTTCGTTCCGCCTTGTTTCCAAAGCGCCTGAAAATCGGCCAAGTCAGCCATGGCAGATCGTAATTCTACAATGCCGGTTATTATTTCAACAGCTTGGGCAATTGCTTTTTCGGCCAGGTCGTTGGCAAGTTTGCCAACGTCATTGATGGTAGTAAGAGTCAAATAGAAGATCGCCAGGTTTTCAAGCCGCTCTTTGTGCTTATCAGTTACAGTATTCGTGTAGATTTCGTACGACTTTTCATAATCAGTGGTATCAAATCCGGTTACCGAAACCTTAGGAAGTTTCCAAAGCAGCGAAGCAAATTGTTCCCCCGGAAAGCTAGGTGTAAACTCTTTTCGTTTGAGCACTTCCTTTAGTGCAGTAATGTCCTTAATGAGGCTATCAGGTATCAGTACATTTCCTATAAAACTATTCGGGGCCACATCGCTGTACTCATACGTGAATGTTTTATAACGGACCCGAACTGTATAGGTTTTTCCAGCAAGGGAGTTTGCTAAGTTGAATTCGCCATTGGCATTGGTTCGAACACTGTCCACCCGTGTTCCTGCCTGGTCAAGTAAGGTGACGGAGGCATTCTCAATGTTTCTTGTAAACATTTTTGGCTGCAGGTCCGCGTCGAATTTTCCAAGAAAGATGTTCTGCACTTTACCGGCAATGGTAAATGATTTGGTTACCCTGCTTACACCGGCCGAAGAGGTGATCCATATTTCCTGGTTGGTGGTATCA
>CANHEC010000353.1 GCA_947459455.1 Chitinophagaceae bacterium | reverse complement strand
GCTACCCTGCCGCTAAGCCTGCAGCGCTGGTGAGGGCCTCCATGCAAAACGGTTGCCGTTCTTTCGGCAACCGTTGCTGAGTAGCAGTAGCGAGACTTATTTGCGGGCTTTGCCAAACAGATTAAGCACCGCCAGCAGCAAGGCAGCCCCAATGGCAGCTGTGAGGATATAGCCTAGCCAGCCACTACCGAGGCTGATACCCAATAAGCCGAATATCCAATACCCGAGTACGCCGCCGAGTATGCCTATGATGATATTGGCCAACAGACCAAGCCCGCTACCGCGGTACAGCATGCCGCCCAGCCATCCGGCTACGGCGCCCAATACAATAGATACAATCCAACCAGTCATAGTCTTTGTTTTTTGTGGTGAAGAGTAGTGGTGAAGAGCGAATGTGTGGGTGTGAAACCCTATGCGGATAACCCGGCAATACGCAAGGATGTGCATATTGAGGTGGGTGGGGCCAGTGGGCAAAAACCGCCCTCCCACCCCGGTGAGAGAGCAAAAGGACGGTAGACCAGGCGGTGTGAGTGTGTTACAGTGTGCAAGTTGGCGCAAGCGGGTGCTAGGGCAGCCATTGCGCTATGTAGGCTTCAAGGTCTTTGCAAAAGGCTTCGTTGCCTCGATGGTTATCAAATAGTTGCTGCAAGCCTTGTGTATCATGTTGGCTGTTCATAATGGCGCTGGCCAGCGGCGCATGGGGTGGCATGTGTGGTGTGTGCAGTGTGTGGTGGCGCAAAAAGCTGATGACCATTCTTGCTTTCTGGGGGCTTTGGTAAGGCAGCAGGCGGGAAAACAAGCGGCGTAGTTCGGCCAGTTCCTGCCGGTATTGCCAAGGGTCAAAGCTGTCTTCTGTTGGCGCAAGGCGATGGTTTGCGGATGGTATCAATGGGGTGTCCTTTCTTTTGATGCACGGTGATGGCTGCCATCGGCCGGCAGATTAAAAAATGCTGACCAGCCACCTGTTGGGGCGCCGGCCAGCCTTGTTAAAAGGGCAGGGTTTTGCCTTGCTACAGTAGCCGGGCAGCTGGCGTACTGGCAAGCAAAGCCTGTCGCTACGGCAGCGCTGATGCTGGCATGGGGGTGGTGACAGTAGCTGCTGGTGTAGCGGGTGCCCCGCCTGTAGAAAACAAGCCGGGCACCGGGGATATCGCCGATGCAATGCATCGGAAGGGCAGGGTATGTGAGGTGGGTACGCATTGGTTACACTTTCATGGACTGTACCCCGAACGGGCATGAGCAGGCACACCGGTGTGGTGGCAAACGAAGCGGTAGCAGCCATGAACGAAATTCAACTGGTCGATTGACAGCGGGTAGCCTTCGGGGGCAGCTTGCGCATGCGGGCTTGAATGAGTGGGCGGCTACTACCAGGTCGGGTGTTGCATACAAGGTACCATTGATTTTACTAGCAGAAGTTACCATAGGTTAGGAAATGATGGGTACCGACAAACAGTTTGCGTTATGTGTATTTTATCAGGCCGTGAGGTCGAATCCATTGTCCTTCGTCTTCCATTCATTCAGCAGAAAATCAGACATGGCGAGGTGTGCCATGAGGTAGCACACCAGCGACTCAGCGCCCTGATTCATGTTGACACTGGTGTGCTCAAGGCCATCATAGCAGCCGCCGGTGGACCGGTTGTACATGGTGTATCCCAGCCTGTTGTTTCCTAAAAACCAGCTAAAGGCTGCTTGTATTTTGGAGGTGTATTGCTTTTGCTGAAACGCCTGTTCGAACCGGCACAGTGCCATCACGGTGTAGGCTACATCTATGGGTTGTTCGGCTCCGGCCGAAGGGGTGGGATGCCCGTCGGCCCTATGCATCCATCCATTGTTTCGAATGACCTGCAACTGATGGCCCGCAAACAATTTCGTGAGCAGGTAATCAAAGCTTTCTTTGGCCACCGTTATGTAGCAGGCTTGTCCGGTAAGTTGTCCGGCCATTAGCAGGGCCTCGGGCAGCGCTGCGTTGGCATAGGTGAGGCTATTTTCGAACCAAAGCCATGGCGACCTGGCTTCATGCTGGTACTGTAGCATCAATCGATCGGCCAAACGCACTACCATTGTGCTGATGGCCGGATTGTCTATCTGCTCCTGGCTCATGCAAAGCCCCTTGATGCAGAAGGCAACAGCTCGTGGTGAATGCAATCGGCTGATATTATCGAGGGCCAGCTCCAGCATAGTGGTAGCTTGCTGCCGTATACCGGCCGGCAGCAGTGAGCCCAGCGAGATGGCATGGCCCAGGGCCCAGACGGCTCTTCCATTGGCATCGTCCAGGTTTTCCCAGTCGTTTTGCTCGCCAAAGTCTCCGTCATAGTTTACATAGTTCAAAAAATTGCCGAACGGCTGCAGGCAATAGCCCATGAATTCAAAATACACGGTCAGCAGTTCCAGCGCTTCCGGATCATGTGTCATTTCATAATACTGGCAAGCCACTATCAGCGCCCTGGCATTGTCATCGAGCGTATAGCCGCTGCTTGCCAGTGGTGTGGCCAGCTGCGCAAACTGCAGCAAACCCCGGCCGTTCGTCATCCTGATCAGGTGCTGCAAATCGATGGGTGGCAGGCTAAACTGCAGGGGTAGCGTTGTAGCCGACAGTTTGTCAATTACGAGTAAATGAGCAATAGCGGTATTCTGCCAGCTGCTGCTTGCCGTGAGGCGGATGGCTTTTTCTCGCATGGCGGCTGTAATGTCTGGATGCTGGTACAGGTGTATCACGGCATCTGCCAGGGCGGCCGAGTCGCCAAACCCATATAGCGATAAGCCGACATCCTCGGCTACCTCTAACGCAGGTGGAATGGGCGTGCTTACAATGGGGCAGCCAGCGGCCATAGCGTATGCAAATGTGCCGCTGACTGCCTGGTGTGGGTCGGTTGAGCTGAAGATGTAGACATCTGTCATCTCCAGGTATTCTAACAATTGAGGAAGTGGTAAAAACTGATCAATGAAATGAACATGCGCTTCGAGGTGTAGCTGGGCTACCAGTTTTTGTAAATCATTCCGGTAGGACTCCCCTTCTGATGCCACTACGCACGGGTGCGTTTTGCCAATGACAAGCAGACGAGCATCGGGCACATCGCCCAACAGCAGCGGCATTGCCCGAATGATGGTTTCTATCGATTTGCCGCGACTCAGCAGGCCGAAGCATGCCATCAAGTAAGCTCCACCATGGCCCGCCTGTGCCTTCAGCAGTGCCTTGTCGGCCATGGCAGGTGCGTGTGTGCCATGCGGTATTACTTTTATTTTAGAAGGGGGCACCTGGTAAACCGCTGCCAATTGGGTGGCGGCCCATTTGGTCATTACGATGATGCTGCTGGCATGGCTGGCTAGTTGCTTTACATTGGCCAATACTTCGGGTGTGGGCGATGGCAGTACGGTATGGAAGCAAATGACGACCGGCACCGTAGCCGCAGCCAGAAATGAGTGTAGTTGTGATTCCAACCCGTTGTACAAACCAAACTCATGCTCCAGCAAAATAGCAGACCACGCAGGTGCCGCCTGGCTCACCATAGCCGAGAGGCGAAGAAAGCCACCCGGGTCGTCCTGACTCAATTGGTAGGCCGATGACCATGCGTCTTGTGTACGCCGGCACACGCTGCATACTTCTATCTGTACGGAGCTGCCGTACACTTCATGAATAGCACGGACCAGGTCGGAGGAGAAACTGGCGATGCCGCATTCCCGCGGTGGAAAGCTGCTGATGAGCAGTATTCTGGGCAACAATACTGAAGCTGATGCTGGATCCAGCGGGTGCTGGCCATCTTTGGTTTTC
>CANHEC010000352.1 GCA_947459455.1 Chitinophagaceae bacterium | reverse complement strand
TCGTTGGATGAGCTCCTGCAAAAGCGGGATCACATTGGCAAATGGGTGCTGGCGCAGGTAGCCGGGGATGCTGCCCGCTTAGGCGTAGCACTGGTAAGTGTGGGTATTCGTGACATCATTTTGCCGGGTGATATGAAGGACATCATGAACCAGGTATTGATGGCAGAAAAGAAGGCGCAAGCAAACCTGATTATGCGGCGAGAAGAAACCGCCAGCACCCGCAGCCTGCTGAACACTGCCCGATTGATGGAAGACAACCCCATCTTGTGGAAGCTGAAAGAAATGGAGTACATCGAACGGATTGCAGAACGCATCAGCAGCCTGAACCTGAGTGGTGGCGATGCCCTGCTGGACCAACTCCGGCGCTTGTTTGTAGTGCCGTCCAAATAGCGGCTATGCTGCTATGAATGATTATTATTGACCATGTCCGGGCGAGCTGATCGCTGGCTCGTCCGGACCGCGACGAAAACGCAACAACCATGAGCAAACAATTCATAACCGCCAAAGCACTGCGGGCCCTCGGCTTTCCTGAAAGCCCGGTGATACCGGTAGTAATGGAGGCGGTAAACAAACACTGTAAACACTGGCCGCCTGATGAATTGCAGTCGACCTTGCAAACGCTGCTGGCGCAGCCGGCCGATTTTTATGAAGATGCCATTTGGGCCAAAGCGGCCATGAAGCTGCAACCACCGCCTGCCAAAGATGATTCCACGCAAATAGCGCTGAATGCCGATGCCGTGCCGCTGACGGTATTTGGTGCCGAAGGCATAGAGGCAGGGGCGCTGCAGCAAATACAAACGGCAGCACGGTTGCCGGTGGCGGTAGCTGCCGCCCTCATGCCCGATGCGCATCACGGCTATGGCCTGCCTATTGGCGGCGTGTTGGCCACGCACCAGGCGGTGATTCCTTACGGCGTAGGCGTAGATATTGGGTGCCGTATGTGCCTCAGCTTGTACGACATCGAACCGGCAGCGTTGAAACAACGGGAGGCATACTTTACCCGTGAACTGCTGGAGGCAACCTTGTTTGGCGCCGGTGCCAGTTTTGAAAAGCCGGCGTCGCATGCCGTGATGGATGATCCGGCTTTTGATGCACTACCCTTGCTGCGCCAGCTGAAAGACAAGGCATGGCGCCAATTGGGTAGCAGCGGCAGCGGCAACCACTTTGCCGAGTTTGGTGAAGTAACCATCGTGGCCGACAACGAAGTGCCGGGCGTACCAGCCGGCCACTACCTGGGCTTGCTTACCCATAGCGGTTCGCGGGCCCTGGGGGCCAATATAGCCAGCCACTACACGCAGGTAGCCAGGCAAATGCGGCAGCTGCCGCCCGAGGCGGCTAACCTGGCGTGGTTGCAGCTCCATGAATCGGCCGGTGCGGAATACTGGCTGGCCATGAACCTGGCTGGTGAATACGCGGCAGCCTGCCATGCAGTCATTCACCAAAAAGTGGCGAAGCAATTCGGGCGGCAGCCCGTAGCTGTGGTAGAAAACCACCACAACTTTGCCTGGATCGAGCAATGGAATGGGCAAGAAGTGGTGGTGCACCGAAAGGGTGCCACACCAGCCGGGGCGGGTGTGCTTGGCATCATTCCCGGCAGCATGACGGCCCCCGGCTTTATTGTGAAAGGACGAGGCGATGTGGCCGCGATACAATCGGCGGCACATGGGGCAGGCCGGCAAATGAGCCGTAGCCGGGCGCTGCAAAGCATCAGTCGCGAAGCGCTGAAAGCCGAATTGGCTAAAGCCGGCGTAAAGCTGTTGGGCGGCGGACTTGATGAGGCGCCCTTTGCCTACAAAGACATACAGGCAGTGATGCAGGCACAAGCATCACTGGTAGATATTGTAGGAAAGTTTCAGCCCGTGATAGTGCGCATGTGCGGCAATGAGCCGAAGAAACATCGGCCACGCCACCGCGATGCCAGGCCTATACTGGATGGCGAATAACAAAACACCCTGCAACTGCAGGGTGTTTTTTGTAGGTTATGGTACAATGCTAAAGCTTCGCAAACTGGTCTCTTCATTCACAACAATCGCTGGTACTGTTGGTACGGTGATGTTGACGATCGTTTTATTGTAAATGCGGCCGACGCCGTTGGCGTAATAGGTATTGATATCTGACACGGGGGTGATAGGCAGCGGTACTCCCGGAATGTTGATAGTGCCAATGGTGGTTTTTACACGCACTACTTCGGTAAAGCTGCGGGTGCCCACCGTGTAGCTAATGCCTTTTTCTTCAATGCGATTGGTGAGCGAAGTATTGATGGTGCCAATGCCGGGAATACTGAGCGTGATGTTTTGCTGCCAGCTGGTACCTACAGCAGCGCCTGCCTTCAGGTACAGCAGCTCTATTTGCTGGTTGGTGCCCGGAAAATTGGCGTACTGGTAATAATCATTGCCGGCCACGCTGTAGTAAAAGCTGGGACCATTGTTGTTGTTATATACCCGGTAGGCACGCCCACTCACCATAGTGTCGAGGCTGGTGCGGGTAAGCGTATACGAGCCGCTAGTGCCGGCTGTACTGTTGCGGGTGTCGTAGGTCCAGGTACTGCTGGCGCCACCGGGCAGGTAGTTTTCGGCAGGCGTGTCTGGTCCATTGTCTTTGTTGCAGTCGGCAGCCAGCAGCGGCATCAGTAGCAGGGCGGTGAGGTAGTTTTTCATAGCGGGTAATAACGGTGCGGTGAGAAGAATAGTTGTATGATCAAGAGGGGCTGTAGCATTACTGCACCTGCAGGTACAGCGTTTTTGTACTTACCGCTGCTTCATCGCGGGGACCTCTGTACAAAAAACGGATGGTATCGGTGCCGGCCCGGGTAGCTTTAAAAAACCAGAGCTGCTGCTCGGGCTGCCCCGGCAGGGTAGCCGCCTGGCCTATGCGGCTGCTGGTAAATTTGCATGCCTGCGGCACAGCCGCCATTTGCCAGCTAAAGTCTTTTCGATTGGGCACCCATAGCTCTACCAAAAACTGCTGTCCCTTGCCTATGCTGAGGCTGGTATCGGGGCCGGTAAAGCTGACCACGGCATGCACCGTTTTTTGGGCGAAAGCAGCGGGGGCGCTTAGCAACAGTGCCAGTGCAAATACGAGTAATGTTTTCATAAAATACAGATGAAGAAAAGCCGGCGCCATGCAGCAGCGGCCCTTGCGGCTAAATTAGCGCAGCCTTGGCGGAGCAGTTGCTAATAAATCACAATAATTAGGCCGAACCCCTAATTTCACCAGCTACGATTGCCGCCAGCAGAAAACTGGGAGAAAAGCTATGTCAGCAGAATTGCAGCGACTGAAAGTAAATGCAGGCGGCCGGGTGCCCCTGGAGCAATGGGGACCTTACATCAGCGACAGGCAGTGGGGCACTGTACGCGAAGACTATAGTGCCCATGGTGATGCCTGGAATTACCTGAGCTTCGAACAATCGCAATACCGGGCGTACAAATGGGGCGAAGATGGCATTGCCGGCATTTGCGATTATTTCCAAAACCTCTGCTTTGGCATCACCCTGTGGAATGGCAAAGACGACCGGCTGAAAGAACGCCTGTTTGGCCTGGGCAATAGCGAGGGCAACCATGGCGAAGATGTGAAGGAGCTGTACTACTATCTCGATAATATTCCTTCGCATTTTTACATGCAGATGCTGTACAAGTATCCGCAACGGGCTTTTCCGTACAAACAGCTACGCGAAGAAAACCGCAAGCGGGGTAAGCTGGAACCCGAGTACGAAATTTTGGATACCGGCGTGTTCGATGACAGCAAGTATTTTGATGTGCTCATTACCTATGCC
>CANHEC010000351.1 GCA_947459455.1 Chitinophagaceae bacterium | reverse complement strand
CATCTATACCAAGGCGCTGCTGTGCCGCCTTTGTAAAAAACAGCACCGGGATGGCGGTTGCATCGCTGCGGTCCTTTCCATTGTACTTGATGGCATCGTCTATTTTGCTGCTATTGAATACCAGCAGGGCGGTAGCACCTTTTGCGGCTGCATCTTTCGCTTTGTCGCGTATCAATTGCTCGGGTGCCAGGTGTGGATTGTTTTTATTAGCCTCCAGATCGTCGGCCATATCGTACCACCACGGTGCGCCTTGTTCCTGCAGCGCTACCGCAGCTACATCTTCTATCGCCTTTTCAGCACTCCACGGAAGGGCCACATAATCGGCGCCCCACTGCAGGGGTTGCTCATTTACCATGCAGCGCATCTGTTCCGCCGGTGCTTTGCCCTCATCTACTGTAAAGGGCTGTCGAAAACTACCATCGCTCTGCAAGCCACGAATACCCAGCTGGCGATAATAGGCTTCGATGTATTGTACCGCCTTCTCTTCGCCGGCGGTGCCGGTGCGGCGGCCTTCCAGGCTATCGCTGGCCAGCAGCCCTATGTGCCGGCGCAGGTTGGTTTCGGTAGCGGCATTGGCAGCCGCCATTGCTTTTTTTTGCTTTTTGGTTTGTGCATCTGTGGGTCCGGCCATGGCCAGCAAGGCCACCGGAAGTAAGCATCGGAGTATCTGGTGCATGTAAGCGTGTTTTGAAGCCGGCGTTGGCCGACCGCGCAAATGTACAATTGGCATGGTGCAAGCGGTAGTTTGGTAGTCGCTTTGTAAAATTTTTGACCAACGGTGCATTCTCCATACGGTGCCGGCCGGCTTTGCCGGGGCAGCCGCTTACCTTTGAGAGCAATGGGTTTAGTTCGTTCAGGAGTGGGCATAGCACTGCTGCTGTGGCAAAGCATGGCTGCATCGGGGCAGGTACTGCAAGGTGTAGTAAAGGATAGCCACAACGAAGAACCCATCCCTTTTGTAAGCATTGAAGTGATGCCGGCCAAACGCGGTACCATCACCGATTCGTTGGGTTTTTTCAGCATCCAGCTGCAGGGCTGGCAGGCCGACTCCGTTATCATCAGCTACGTAGGCTATGCCAGCAAGGTGCTATACCTGCAGCAGCTAGACCTGACCAAGCCGCTGCAAATACAGCTGGAGCGGCAAACCACCGGGGGCGTGGTGGTACGTACCAAAGCCAATTGGGGCCTGATACTCTGGCGAAAAATAGTACGCAACAAGCCCCGCAACGACCGCAGCCGCTTTCAGAATTTCAGCTACGAAGTACACAATAAGCTGGAGCTGGATATCAATAAAATAAACGCCGACAAGCTGCGGGATATGAAGCTGCTCAAGCCGTTTGCGTTTATTCTGCAAAATGTAGACAGCAGCGAAAGCGGCGTGCCCATCCTGCCCATTTTTCTGACAGAAACGATGAGCGACTACTGGCACAGCAAAAGCCCCAACCGGAGCCGTGAGGAAATAAAAGCCAGCAAAACCAACGGGATTGACAACGAAAGCGTGACCCAACAGCTGGGGGGCATGTACCAGAATGTAAATGTGTACAGCAATTTCATACCGGTATTCGACAAACAGTTTGTGAGCCCGCTAAGCGATAATGGCGATGCCTACTACCAATACCGGGTAGCCGATACAGTACTGCTCAATGGTCGCCGCTATTTCCACTGGCTGTTCAGCCCCCGGCGCAAGGGCGAAAATTGCTTTGAAGGCGACGCCTGGATACACGACAGCAGCTTTGCGGTACAGCGCATTTCACTGCGGCTCGATGCATCGGCCAATGTAAATTATGTAGAGAACCTCAGCATTTACCAGGACTACCGGCTCATCAACGATAGTGTTTGGTTTTTGTCGAAGGACAAATTCATAGCCGACATTTACCCGATTGGCAAAAACAAAACCGGCATGAAGGGCCGCAAAACCACCACCTACCGAAACGTGCTGGTAAATGATGAAGCCGTGCTGCGGCAGCTGGCCCGCAACAAGCTGCAGGAAGAGGTAATGGTACTGCCCGGCGCCGAAGAAAAACCGGAAGGCTACTGGCACGATAGCCGGCACGAAGAACTGAACAAGCAGGAGCAGTCTATTTATAAAATGATAGACACCCTGCAGCAAATGCCATTGTTCAAAAAGTATTACAACACCATTAGCTTTCTCACTACCGGCTACAAGCCCATTGGCAATTATGAAATAGGTCCATGGTTCAACTGGGTGAGCCTGAATGCATGGGAAGGCCTGCGGATGCGGTTCGACTTGGGCACCACGCCGGGCTTCAATCGCAATATGTACCTGCATGGCTACCTCGCTTACGGCTTTGGCGATCGGCAGCTGAAGGGCAAGGCAGAGATGTACTACTTCTTCAACAAGAGCCCCCGCAAAATGCTGCACCTGAGCTACCTGAGTGATCTGGACAACGGGCAGAACTACTATGACGAGGTAAGCCTCGACAACATATTTACCCTGGCCATTCGCAAGCCCGAAGTACCCATCAAGTTTATGCGCCTGCAGCGCCAGGAGATAGAGTACTTTACCAGCAATGAGCAAGGCTGGAGCCTGAAGCTGGAAGCACGCCGCACCGAGTACACCCCGCTGCAAAACATACCGCTGAAAGATAATTTCAAAGATGGACGCGGCACAGCCCTCAATAACTTTGAAACCTCCGTTTCCGTTCGCTTTGCCTACCTCGAACGCTTTCTGGAAGGCAACTACTTTCGCACCAGTCTTGGCAGCGATTTTCCGATAGCCGAACTGCGCTACTCAAGAGGCTGGAGCGGTGTACTGAATAGCAATTACGACTACCACAAGCTCAATTTGCGTATCAATGGCTTTCATAAAATTGCTCCTTTTGGCTCCATTGAATACAGCGCTTACGGGGGCCGCGTATTTGGCACCCTGCCGTATATGCTGCTGGATGTAGCACCCGGCAATGAGATTTACTACTACAACAAGTATGCATTCAACCTGATGAACAGGTTTGAATACATCAACGATCGGTATGCAGGCCTTGGCATTGAACACAATTTTGGCAGTGGCCTGTTTCGCTATGTAGGCATTACGCGGCGCATGAAACTGCGCCAGTTTTGGAATATCAAAACCCTTTGGGGTGGACTGAGCGATGCCAACCGGCAGCTCAATTTTGTACAAGGCCATCCCTTCAGCGATTTGCACGGCCGTACCTATGCCGAGCTGGGTACCGGCATCGACAATATTTTGAAAGTGCTGCGGCTGGACCTGGTATGGCGGCTGGCACCCCGCCCGCTACCCGAAGCCCGGGTGGCCCGGTTTGGGGTGTTTGGCAGCTTCAGGCTGGCGTTTTAGCAAAAGGTAGCGCAATGCTTTACCCAGCTTTTTCCTAATTTTATAGGCAAAGGCATGGCAATGGTGGTAGAACGAACAGAGAAAGAACTAATCATCAAGGTATCTGGAAAACTAGATACTGCCGATCTGCAGGATTTGCTTGATTACCTGCGGTACAAAGAGTTGGTAGCTGATATCAGCGTGGACCAACAAAAAGTGGACGCTCTTGCTGATAGTATCAACCGCCAGTGGTGGAAGAAAAACAAGAAGCGGCTGCTCTCATGAAAATAGTTGTGGATACGAATATCATATTCAGTGCTATGCTGAACAGCAACAGCAATATCTCAAAGTTGCTTCTGCAAAATGCCGGACCATTTGAGTACTATTCTTGTTCCTTTTTAAAAGATGAGATTCGACAGCACCAACCAAAACTGCTGAAAATCACCAGGTTGTCACCGGCAGAACTAATGGCAGTGGAAACCCTTGTGACAGCAAACAT
>CANHEC010000350.1 GCA_947459455.1 Chitinophagaceae bacterium | reverse complement strand
GAAACCGGTACTGCCTGGGGCCTCGCCAAACCCAGCTTTTCCAACGGAGCAGCCTACGCCGACTTTGATAATGATGGCGACCTGGACCTGGTTGTAAACAACGTAAATCAGCCGGCCCAGGTGTATAAAAACAACAGCCGGGAGTATTACCAAACAAATTACCTGGCCGTACAGCTTCGCTACCGCCAGCCGAATATCAACGGCATTGGCAGCAAGCTGAAACTATACTGCGGCAATGAAGTACTGCTTCGTGAACTGATGCCCAGCCGCGGTTTTCAATCGAGTGTAGAGTACAAACTGCACGTGGGCCTGGGTGAACGCCGCCCCGATTCGATGCAGATCATTTGGCCGGATAGCAGCATCACCAGCATCCCCAAACCAGCCATCAACCAGGTGCACCAACTCGACATCGCGAAGCAACCCGGCCAATGGTATACGCCGGCAGCGGCCTCACAGCCAGCGCTTTTTATACCGGCTACTGCATCTTATTTTCAGCAGCACACCGAAGACAACTACGTCGATTTTTACTACGAACGCAATGTGCCCTTCATGCTTTCGAGGCAAGGGCCCCGGCAGGCGCAAGCCGATGTGAATGGCGATGGCAAACCCGACCTGTACATTGGCGGAGCCGCAGGACAAGCCGGACAACTGTACCTGCAAACTGCCAATGGGTATACGCTCAGCAAGCAGCCTGCATTTGAGCAATTCAAGTTTACCGATGTGACCAGTGCCTTGTTTTTCGATGCCGACCGCGATGGTGATATGGACCTGTTTGCAGGTGGCGGCGGCAACTTTGCCGAAGCTGGTTCACCTACTTATCAAAACCTGCTGTTCCTGAACGACGGCAGTGGAACATTTCAACTGAAATCGGGTGCCCTGCCACTAAACGGTACCAACTGCGGCAGCGCCACCACGCTCGATTTCAATAAAGACGGCTATCCCGACTTACTGATCGCCAACCGAAGCCAGGCCCAACAGTATGGTGTGCACCCCAACAGCGCATTGCTGCAAAACAACGCCGGACAAGGCTTTACAGATGTAACAGCACAGGTAGCGCCGTTTTTGCAACAACTGGGCATGCTGACCAGCGTACACAGTGCCGATGTAAATGCGGATGGCAATGCCGACCTGCTGGTAACCGGCGAATGGATGGCACCACAATGTTACCTGTGGACCAATGGCCGCTATAGCTTGCAAAAAAATGGTCTTGAAGGCTACCACGGCTGGTGGCAAACCTCTGCCCTGGCCGATCTGGATGGCGATGGCGACCTGGATTGGATACTGGGCAACCTCGGTCAAAACTTTTACCTGCGGCCCGATAGCCTGCACCCGGCTCGCCTGTGGATTGCCGACTTCGATCAGAATGGCATTACCGACAAAATCATCAGCCAGCAAATGGGCGAGAAAGACTTTCCGGTGTTTCTGAAAAAAGACATTACTGATCAGATACCATCGCTCAAATTCAATACGCTTCGGCACAATGAATTTGCGAAGCGTTCATTGCAGGAGTTGTTTGGGCCCAAACTGGACGGCGTACAGCCCGATGAAGTGAATACCGGCGCCAATTACATTGCGTGGAATGATGGCAAGGGACAGTTTACCATGCAAATGCTACCCATGCTGGCGCAGCTGAGCAGCGTACAGGCGCTGGTAACCGCCGATGTAAACGGCGACGGACGATTGGACCTGATAACGGGCGGCAACCAGATGGATATGCTGCCGCAGTTTTGCAGTGTGGATGCCAGCTATGGTCTGGTGTTGATCAATAAAGGCGGTCGGCAGTTTGAGCCCCTCCTGCCCGCCGCATCAGGCTTGTATGTAAAAGGACAGGTGCGTGATATGGCGTGGCTGACACTGAATGGTATGCCGCATCTCTTGTTTTTGCAAAACAATGATTACCCGGTGCTATACCAGCTACAACCAACCAGGACGCCGTGAACGAACCCATGAGGCTGAGTGACATGAAGCGAATGCGTATCAATATCCGTCTGTTGGCGATTGGTGCACTGCTGGCGCTGGTTGTGAGCTGCCGCAAGACAACTGCACCGCCCGTGTTGTTTGCAGCCCTGCCCGCCGATAGCACCGGCCTGCACTTTGCCAACGTACTGACAGATGCCCCCGACTTCAACCTATTTCAGTACATGTACTACTACAACGGTGCAGGGGTAGGTGCCGGCGATTTTAATGGTGATGGAAAGACAGATCTGTTTTTTGCTGCCAACCAGCATGCCAATGCCTTGTACCTGAACAAAGGCCAACTACGCTTTGAAGATGTGAGCAAAGCGGCCGGCCTGCCCACCGATAGTGCCTGGAGTACCGGCGTATCGGTAGTAGATATCAACGCCGATGGCAAACTGGATATTTATGTATGCCGTGTAGGGCAGTACAAAAAGCTGCGAGGCAAAAACCAATTACTGATCAACCAGGGTAATGATGCGCAGGGCATTCCGCAGTTCAAAGACGAAGCCGCTGCTTATGGCCTCGACTTTTCAGGTTTCAGTACGCAGGCGGCTTTTTTCGACATGGACCTTGATGGCGACCTCGACATGTTTTTGCTGAACCACTCGGTGAACCATGATGGCAACTACGCCCCGCGCAGCAATTTTACAGGTACCTACGATAGCCTGGCTGGCCAGCGCCTGTACCGAAACGATAGCCGCTGGGATGCCGAAGGCCGCTGCCTGCCCCGCTTTTCCAACATCACGCAAACTGCCGGCATCAATGGTAGTCGCATTGGGTATGGGCTGGGCGTGGCCATCAGCGATGTGAACCTGGACGGACTCCCCGACATCTATGTAGGCAACGACTTTCACGAAAACGACTACCTGTACATCAACCATGGCAATGGCGTGTTTTCGGAGGAGAGCAACAGCCGGCTGCAACACAGCAGCCAGTTTAGCATGGGTGTAGATGCGGCCGATATCAACAACGATGGCATGCCCGATGTGGTATCGATGGATATGCTGCCGTATCAGCCCGATATGTTGCGGCGCTCCTTATCCGAAGATGATTACAATATTTTTCAGCACAAGCTGCGCTACGGCTACAGCTACCAGTATGCCCGCAACAATTTGCAACTCAATCTGGGCGATGGCCAGTTTGCCGAAATAGGACAGTACGCCGGCATATACGCTACCGACTGGACCTGGAGCGCCTTGCTGATGGATTTTGACAACGACGGCTGGAAAGACCTGTTTGTATCAAACGGTATTCCCAAGCGGATGAATGATATTGACTACATCAGCTTTGTATCGGGCGAGGAGATGCAGCAAAAGCTGCGCAACAACAGCGTACAGCAGCAAGATCTTGCGCTGCTCAACCGGTTTCCCGAAATAAAACTGCCCAATCAATTTTTCAGTAATAACCAGCAGCTGCAGTTTAGCAACGTCAGCACACAGGTAACCGGCAACCAGCCCAGCTTTTCGAACGGAGCGGCCTACGCCGACCTCGATAACGATGGTGATCTTGATATTGTGGTAAACAACATCAACGACAAAGTGCTGCTGTACGAAAACAAACTGGACAGTGCCCGCAGCAGCAGCATGCAGCTACAACTGCAAGGGCCGGCACACAACACGGCTGCACTGGGTAGCAAGCTGCTGTTGTTTAGCAAAACGCAGACGCTGCTGCAAGAAGTGAGCAGTGTGCATGGCTTTCTCTCCAGCATGCAGGTACCCCTGCACATCGGTCTCGGCAAAGCACCCATCGATTCCGCTGTTTTCATTTGGCCCGATGGTAGTTATCAAACCTTATCTGCCAAAGCAAGCACCACCCTGCAACTACAATACAAGCCCGGCCTTCCGCAAT
>CANHEC010000349.1 GCA_947459455.1 Chitinophagaceae bacterium | reverse complement strand
TTCGGGAAGTAGCGCAGGCCGGTAGCGCATCCCGCCATGGGCGGGAGGGTCGCAGGAGCTGGGTGAAAGCCAAAAGATAGTTCGGGAAGTAGCGCAGGCCGGTAGCGCATCCCGCCATGGGCGGGAGGGTCGCAGGAGCTGGGTGAAAGCCAAAAGATAGTTCGGGAAGTAGCGCAGGCCGGTAGCGCACCTGGTTTGGGACCAGGGGGTCGCAGGTTCGAATCCTGTCTTCCCGACAAACAATTGAGAGTGATGAGCGTGAGCCATCACTCTTTTTTATGCCCCACTTTGTATACATCCTGATCAGTGAGACGACCGGCAAATATTATTGCGGCGCTACTGAAGATGTAGATGCCAGGTTGCAAAAGCACAACTCCTGGGCATCTCTGAGTACGCGGCCTGGTGTGCCATGGCGGGTGATTCGGGTGATTGCGTGTACGACTAGGACTGAAGCGTTGCGCCTTGAAATCAAGATTAAAAAGAGGGGCATCGGTCGCTGGCTGATGGACCAGCTGGCGTAGCGCAGGTCGGTAGCTGGTGGTAAGCCGGGCCATGCACTACTGTCGAGGGGCTGCCCCATGGAAGACACTACCCCGCAGGCTCGGCGCAGCCGTAACGAGGAGTAGTGCTGACAGGGGGGCACTGTAGCCGGGCACTGCACGGTTGGCGAATGCCCCAATAAGATCTTATTTATTGGCCAATTGTCCGCAGGCGGCATCAATGTCTTTGCCACGGCTGCGGCGCAGGCGGGCATTCACCCTGTTTTTTTCCAGATAGGCCATAAAGGCATCTGTTTTTTCCTCGGTGGGCTTGCGAAAACGGGCAAAATCGATGGGGTTGTACTCAATGATATTGACCAAATCGGCGGGCACCTGCCGGTAAATTTTGATCAGCTCATCGGCATCTTTCAGGCTGTCATTGAAATCGTCGAACAGGATGTACTCGAGTGTAATCTCGTTTTTGGTGGCCTGGTAAAAGTAGTTGAGGGCCTCAATCAGCGATTTGATATCGTTGGTATCGTTGATGGGCATGATCTGGTGGCGCTTGGCATCGTTGGCAGCATGCAGGCTCAGCGCCAGTTTGAATCGTACCTGATCGTCGCCCAGTTTTTTGATCATTTTGGCCACGCCGGCTGTGCTGACGGTGATGCGGCGGGGGCTCATGCCCAGCCCATCTTCGGCGCTGATGCGTTCGATGGCTTTGAGCACATGGTTGTAGTTGAGCAGCGGCTCGCCCATGCCCATGAACACAATGTTGCTCAGCTTTTTGCCATACACCCGCATGCTCTGCTGGTTGATGAGCACTACCTCGTCGTAAATTTCATCGAAGGTGAGATTTCGCTTGCGTTCGATATAGCCGGTGGCGCAAAACTTGCAGCTGAGGCTACAGCCTATTTGCGAGGATACGCAGGCTGTTTTGCGTTCTTCGGTGGGTATCAGCACGCCTTCTACGGCATGGCCATCCCAGGTTTTGAAGCGGCTTTTGATAGTACCATCGGCACTGTACTGCGATTCATCAATCACCAGTGCGGGCAGTGTAAAATGCTCGCCCAATTGCTGGCGCAGTTCCTTGCTCAGGTTGGTCATGTCGGCAAAACTGTGTGCCTGTTTGGCCCACAGCCATTCCCATACCTGGTTGGCCCTGAACTTTTGAAGGCCGCGTTCGCTGATCCAGGTGGCGAGTGCTTCTTTGCTGAGATGACGAATGTTTTGCATCGGGCAAAGGTAGGCAGCTGCCGGCCAAACGGTTTGTTATGTGTGCATCCTGCTATTTTTGCTGCCTTGCCTGCGTATGAAAAATGTATTTGTAGTAGATGCCCTGCGGACCCCCATTGGTAAATACGGTGGTGCTTTGTCGGCTGTTCGCCCCGATGATTTGGTGGCGCATACCATTCGCCAGTTAGTAGCACGTACCGGTGTTCCGCCTCACCAAATAGAAGAAGTAATAGCCGGCGCCGCCAACCAAAGTGGCGAAGACAACCGCAACGTGGCCCGCATGGCGGCTTTGCTGGCGGGCCTGCCGGTAACGGTGGCTGGCAGCACGGTAAACAGGCTGTGTGCCAGCGGACTGCAAGCCATTATGGATGCCAGCCGGGCCATAGCCGTAGGTGATGCAGCAGTGATGATAGCAGCTGGCGTAGAGAGTATGAGCCGGGCCCCATTTGTGATGGCCAAGCCTGCCGAAGCCTTTGGCCGTAGCCCGGAAATGTATGACACCACCATGGGCTGGCGATTTGTAAATCCGGCCCTTTCGGCGCTGTACCACCCCTATACCATGGGTGAAACAGCAGAAAATGTGGCCCGTCAATACCAGATTAGTCGTGCTGATCAGGATGCATTTGCCCTGGCATCGCAGGAGAAATATGCGGCTGCCAAAGCTGCTGGTAAATGGGAGGCCGAAGTGCTGCCTGTTTCCATTCCGCAGAAAAAAGGGGCTGCCATAGTAGTGAGTGAGGATGAACACCCGCGGCCTACCAGCATAGAAGCGTTGGCTGCTTTGCGGCCGGCGTTTGTAAAAGAAGGCACGGTAACGGCCGGCAATAGCAGCGGCATCAACGATGGGGCGGCGGCCATGCTGCTGGTAGACGAGCAGGCGCTGGCATCGGGTGGCTGGCAGCCGCTGGCCCGGGTGGCCGGCATGGCCGTAGCCGGGGTAGACCCCGCCGTGATGGGGATTGGCCCCGTACCCGCTGTACAAAAATTGCTGCAGCGTACCGGCCTATCGCTGGCCGACATTGGCCTGTTTGAGTTGAATGAAGCATTTGCAGCACAGTCGCTGGCCTGCATCCGGCAGTTGGACATTGATCCGGCCCTGGTAAATGTAAATGGTGGTGCTATTGCATTGGGGCATCCACTGGGCTGCAGCGGCGTACGCATCAGCACCACGCTGCTGTACGAAATGCGCCGCCGCCAGGTGCGATACGGTATTGCCACCATGTGCGTGGGGGTAGGCCAGGGGGCTGCCGTATTGTTCGAAAATGTTGGCTTGTAACTTTTTTTTACAACATTCGTTTAGCTACGGCTGGCAACGATATTTACCAGTTTTTCGCTTCAATAATTTTGATTTATGAGAAAAGTATTGATTCTCACTTGTAGCCTTTTGTTGTGTTCGATTTTGCTGCATGCGCAGCAAGACACTACGCTGAATGCCTATGTAGGCAAGTATGTGTTTCAGGCAGGCAGCCCTACTCCAGAGGCCTCAGTAGTATTGGAAGGTGGCACCCTCTCAATCGCTTCTGCCATTGGCCGGGCGACGCTTACGAAAATAGAGGGCGATGTCTTTTCGATTGTTGAGTTCAATGGTACGGCCGAGTTCAGGCGAAATGATCAGGGCAAGGTAGTAGGCATTCGGGTGCTGGTAGCCGATCTTGACCTCAGCGGCACCAAAGAGTCGCTAGCCATTCACCTGCGGCCTGTTTTGCCTTTTCGATTGTAGCGTTGCGATGGACGTCGGTCATGGGCGGCTAACTTTGCCAGCGCATGCCACTGTCACCTGTTGCTACATCTGCTGCCCGCCGGGCACGTTTGCTGGGAGTAGGCATGGTCTTACTGTCAGCTTTTCTTTTTTCCGGCAAAGCCATTCTGGCCAAGTTGATCTATCGGCAGGTAAGTATGCCTGTGAGCCAACTGCTGGTGTTGCGCATGTTTTTTTCATTGCCATTTTACCTGGGCATGCTGGCCTGGCAATGGCGTAAGTTCAAGCGTCAGCAACAGCAGGCGCCCGCCAAACCTTGGCTCACCCGCCGGCAGCTTGGGCAGGTAGCGCTGCTAGGTTGCGTGGGGTACTACGTCAGTTCTTATTTCGACTTTTG
>CANHEC010000348.1 GCA_947459455.1 Chitinophagaceae bacterium | reverse complement strand
GGAGATCCTGAACCTCAATATCAAGCAAGGCGATGTACTGGAAGCCGGCTTCGATAAAGAGAACCAGAAGATCGTCTTTACCATGAAAGGGAAGGAGACGACGGTAGAAGAAAGTGCCTCGTGACGCTTTTCCGAGTTGAATGATTTTACCATGGCGCCACGAGTACAACTCGTGGCGCCTTTGCAAATGCCAGATTTGATATGAGCCGCCCACTACCAGAGCTGGAAATGACCAACGGCCAACGATGGCTGGAAATGCTGATCGTACTGTTGTCGGCTGCACTTATAATAGGCACTGCTTGGAGCTACAGCGGCTTACCCGATCGTGTTCCCCTGCATTTTGGCACCAGCGGCGTGGCCGACCGATGGGGCGATAAATCTGAAATTTGGCAGCTACCCGCTATCTGTATAGCGGTAGGGCTCCTGCTTCGCTGGCTCAATAGCCGCCCCGACATGTACAACTACAGCGTGCCTGTTACGCCGCAAAATGCCCGGCAGATGTATCAAACAGGAGCTCGATTCATACGGCTGGTACGCCTTTGGGTTGTAGTTATTTTCTGTCTGGCGCAGGCCAGTATCATCGATGCTGCTTTTCGACAGGGAAACACCCCTGTTATCTGGTTTATATGGGTAGCCATCGGAGGATTGCTCATTTCCACCATCTGGGGGGTGTATCGTTTTCATGTATCCGCTCCTAAATAATTTGCCTTTCAGCTACAGGTGCCTGACATTTGCCGCATGGCGAACATCATTGTCACCATCGACGGCTACTCTTCTTGTGGCAAAAGTACCCTGGCTAAAAAGCTGGCCGCCCGTCTTCATTATAAGTACATCGACAGTGGGGCGATGTACCGGGCCATTACCTTGTATTTTTTGCGCAATCGGGTAGATTGGAACGTGGCCGAGGAAGTACTCGACGCACTCAAAAACATTCAACTGGAGTTTGTGGTGAACCCGGAACACAAACGCAGCGAGATATTTTTGAACGGCGAGAATGTGGAGTATGTTATTCGCGACCTGGTGGTGGCCGAAAAGGTGAGTGAAGTAGCGGCCGTGAAAGAAGTACGTGAATTTGCAGTGGCAGCACAGCAACAATTGGGTGCCGGAAAAGGCATAGTAATGGATGGACGCGACATCGGTACGACGGTTTTCCCCGAGGCAGAGCTCAAGATTTTTTTGGTGGCCGATCCGGCAGTACGCGTTGCCCGCCGCTTCAAAGAGCTGCACGAAAAAAATCCGGTCGTGACGCTGGAAGAGGTAAAGCACAATCTGGAAATGCGGGACTACATAGACAGTAACCGCGAAATAAGCCCGCTGCGCAAAGCTGAGGATGCCCTGACGCTGGATAATACCGACCTCAGCCCCGAAGAAACGCTGAATAAGGCATGCGATATGGTGCATGCCGCACTTAAAAGAGGTTAAACCCTGCCCATTGGCAAATGGAGAAAAACTAGACAAACTGCTCTTGCACACTTTCAAGCGCAATAGCATCGGGCACCAGCCCAATCAGTTTTTCCATCACCTGCTGTACCAAAGCATCGGGGCAGCTGGCCCCGCTGGTAAGCAATATTTGCAGAGGCTTGGCGACAGGTAGCCAATTCGTCGTGGTCAGCTCCTTTTTGTTTCGCCAATCGAAATGCACCACACTGGCAGCGTCAAAACTTTCAGGTCCTGTTATGTAGTAGGTCGGCAGATAGTGTTCGCACAGTTCCACCAGATGGCTGGTATTGCTGCTGTTGTAGCCACCTACTACTATGGCCAGGTCGGCCTTGGTTTGCAGCATTTCACGAACGGCCGTTTGGTTATCGTTGGTAGCATAGCACAGCGTATCCCGGGTGTCGGCAAAACGCTTTTTACCCTCAGCATCTGTTTCGCCCAGGTGGCCTTCTACAATTCCCTTCAAATAATCAGCAATGGCTTGTGTGTCCGTTGCCAATTGGGTAGTTTGATTAATCACCCCGATGTACTGCAGATCTTTCCCTACGTCAAATCCTTCGCTGTATTTGCCGGCAAACACATCGTAAAAGGCTTCGGCGGGTTGTTTGCCGGTCATAAATTCGGCCAGCTGCATGGTTTCGGCCATGTCATTTACAATAACGGACGGCGCATGCAGGGCTGCCCGGCTAAAGGTGGCCCGGGTTTCTTCATGCCTGGGCTTGCCATGTATTACCAGGCTGTAGCCCTTGTCGGCCAGCTGTTCGCCACGGTTCCATACCTTTTCTACAAACGGGCAGGTAGTATTGTAGCGGTGCGGCGAAATGCCGAGGGTTGTCAATTTTTCTTCGATGGCTACTGTAGTGCCAAATGCCGGAATGATCACCACATCGGCGGGTGTCAACTCCTCAAATGGAATAAGTGTTTTGCCGTACGAATCTTGCAGGAAGCGGATGCCATGCGATTGGAGATTCTCATTTACCTGCGGATTGTGTATCATTTCGCTGAGCAAAAAAATACGTTTGCCGGGGTTTTCGTCCACGCAGCGGTAGGCTATTTCAATCGCATTTTCTACGCCATAGCAAAAGCCAAAATGCCTGGCCAGGTATATCTTCAGCTCACCCAAGTCGAGCCGAGTGGGGGTAAAATCCTTTTTCAGTTTGTCGGCTGCCTTGCGCTTGGCCTTGATGGCGCTGATAAGCGAACTGCGGTAAAACACCGGCACTTGAAACTGCTTCATGCTGCAAATGTAAACACCGGCAGGAAGCCGGCTTTTATTTTAGCAAACAAGCTATCCGGCAAATTGGTTGCTGGTTCAAAGCGCATTGGCGTTTATATTTAGTATCAACTCCTTTACAAACAACCAGTATGAGCAAACTGACGTGGGCTGCCGTGGCATTGCTGTGTGCATGCCAGTGGGCATCGGCCCAAAAAACAAAGGCCCTGGTAGGGGGTACCATGATAGACGGCTACGGTGGACGCCCGCTGCGCAATAGCGTCATCATCATCGAAGGGGAACGCATCAAGGCCATAGGGCAGGTCGGTACGCTGCCTGTGCCAGCAGGTGCCGAAATCATCAGCACCGAAGGCATGACAGTGATGCCCGGCATGTGGGACATGCATGTGCACCTGATGATCAACGGCCACAGCGACTACACGCACTGGGATAGCACCTACCTAAAAGATTTCGAACGGGTCATCATGCCGGCATCGGCACACCAATTGCTCATGGCTGGGGTGACCAGTGCCCGCGACCTGGGTGGCCCGCTGGAAGCCAGTTTGCGGACACGAGACCGCATTAACCGCGGCGAACTACCCGGCCCGACCATGTACATGAGCGGCCCTTTTATTCAGCACAAGCCATATCCGGGCACCGAAGCTTTTAGGTGGGGGGTAAATGGCACGGACGATGCCCGCCAAAAAGTGCAAACGCTGGCAAAAGCAGGCGTGGATTGCATCAAGCTGATTGATCAGGATGAAATGACCATGGAGGAGGTACAAGCTGTGGTAGATGAAGCTCACAAGCACAAACTGAAGGTGGTGGGGCACGCCCATCGCCCTGAGGAAATAAGAAGAGGGCTGCTGGCCGGCGTTGACTGCTTTGAGCATACCGGCCTGGCGGCAGCGCCGGAGTATCCTGCCGATATCATTGCTTTATTGCGGGAACGAACGGCGAAAATGAGCCTCGGTCCCTTGTTTTGGACACCCACTGTAGAAGGGTTGTATAATTATGAAAGCGTAATCACTGCTGTCCGGTAAAAATAGGATTTGAGTGATTGGGAGCTGTGGGATGCTGGTTTTATTGGGTGGGGGATGATTTTTTGAAAAGTAAGCCCCTTGGTGGTTTCAGGTGGGAAAAAGCGCCAGCTGTTGTCGATGGTAGGGGTCC
>CANHEC010000347.1 GCA_947459455.1 Chitinophagaceae bacterium | reverse complement strand
GAGGTAGGCCGATGGATAGGTGAGGAAACGACGGTAGCCGCTGCGGATGAGGATGACCGTATCGATGCCCATGGCGGCCATGTGTTCAAAATCGGCCTGCCACTGCTGGCGGCCCCAGTTTTGGTGCGGTATGTCGTGGCTTATTTCATCGAGAAACGTGCCGGTAATAGGCAAAAGCATAAAGCAACAGTTTGGTTAGAGCCAACCTACGTTTCGGATGGCGGCGGTCCATAGTTGGTAGCCGGCGCCAGTCAGGTGCAGGCCATCGTTGGTATAGGTGGCGGGCATTACGCCTTCGGCATTGGCAAAGGCGCTGTACAGATCAAGAAAAAATACTTCTTCGCGGGTGGCCAGGGCTTCAATGCCGGCATTCAGCGCTGCCAGTTCTTTCTCTTTGCCCTGGTGCTTGGCAAAGGTGGTGAAGGCCGGATTGGTAGGCAGCACCGACTGCAGAATAATGCTGGTGCCGGGGCTGCCCCGCTTCACACGTTGCACCAGGCTATCGATGTTTTGCAGTACTACCGGCACAGGTATGCCACGAGCCAAATCGTTGATGCCGATGAGCACGAACAACTTTTGTGGCTGACGCTTCACCACTTCGTGCAGGCGGTACAGCAGGCCAAAACTATTGTCGGCGCTGATGCCGCGGTTGAGCACGGTTTTGCCTGGAAAAAATTCGCTCCACTCGCAGCCATCGGTGATGCTGTCGCCAAAGAAGACAGCGGCTGGCTTGTGCACCGTGCTTTCGCTGAACATGCTCAGCTTTTGATCGTAGTAGTAATAGCGAAAGCTGGTATCGTAGGCTGGCGTGGCTTGTGCGTGGCTCAGCTGGGCTATGCACAGGAAGACGAAGAGAGTGACACAACGAAGACCCATAGTAGTACAACTGCTGGTGACCAAATAAAAAAGCATCAGGCGGTGGCGGCTACCTCGCTATCGGCGGCTACCTCCTCGGGTGTTTTGAGCGGTACCAGCCATGTAATGAGAAACGCCGGGACCGTGGCAATGAGCACCCAAACAAAAAACTCTTTGTAGCCTAGCAAATCGCTGAGCCAGCCACTGACCATGGAGGGAATCATAAACCCGAGATTCATGAGGCCGCTGCCAAAAGCATAGTGGGCCATTTTGTATTTGCCGGGGGCTATGTTTTGCATAATGAACAATATGAGGCCCACAAAGCCAAAGCCGTATCCGAAGTACTCAATGGCTACTGCGCTGCCAATGACGTACAAATTGGTGGGCACCACCCAGGCCAGGTAGGCATAGGCCAAAAAGGGCACATTGAAAAAGGCGCATAGAATGAGCAGGGTGCGGCGGGTAAGGCCTTTTTGTGATACAAAATAGCCTGATGCCAGCGAGCCGAGTACAAACGCAATGGCACCAAATACACCGTACAGCACGCCGATCTGCGAGGTGCTGAGGCCGAGGCCGCCATCGGCCCGGGCGGCTTTGAAAAACAGCGGCGTGATTTTGATGGCCTGCCCTTCGGCAAAGCGATAGAGTACGATGAAAAGCAAGCCGTACCAGATGTTTTTCTTTTGAAAGAAAGTGACCAGCACATCTTTGAGCGTGGCCCATACTTCGGCGCTGGTTTGGGTGGTAGCCGGCGGACCACCAGCGGGCAGCATACGCCGGTTATAAATCCCCAGCAGCAGCATGATAGCGCCGTACAGGCCCATCACCACACTCCACGCAGTAGCAATACCCATCTTCTTTTCCAGCTCGCCGGCCAGGTAAACCAGCACACCACCCGACATCACCTTAGCAATATTGTAGCAGGCTCCCTGCCAGCCTACATACTTCGCCTGGTCTTTGGCATTCAGCGTGTTCAGGTACACGCCATCGGCCGCTATATCGTGGGTGGCGCCGCTAAAAGCAATGATGGCGAGGATGCCAATGCTGATGGCGAAAAACTGATGCGCATGCAGCGACAGCGCCACCAGCCCAAACAGCACACCGGTGAGCATTTGGGTGCTGTACACAAAAAACTTGCGGGTTTTGTACATTTCCAAAAACGGGCTCCACAGCGGCTTTAGCGTCCAGGGCAGCATGATGAGCGAAGTCCAGAAAGCGATTTGGGTATCGCTGATGCCCATGTTTTTGTACATGATGGCGCTGGCAGCTGCCAGGGCTACGAAAGGGAGCCCCATGGCAAACCAGGTGCTGGGTATCCAGGTGGCGGGATGGCGATGCGAAGTAGACTGACTCAACAGGCGAAGTTTTGGTAAGCTGCCGGCAGTGGCCGCTTGTGCGCCCAATGTTACATAAAAAAATATTTGGTTAAAATCGGGTTGTTATTTTTGAAAAATTAATTAGCGAGGCTGATGTTAATAAGAAATTTTACTATTTGGGCGGCGATGCTGTTTGGTTCAGCTGGATTGGCGCAGTCGCAGCCGCCGCTGGCCGATGTATTGGTGGTGGGTGGTAGCACGGGTGGCACAGCTGCGGCCATTCAAGCTGCCCGCAGTGGAGCCCGTACCATTTTGGTGGAAGAAGGCCCCTGGCTGGGCGGTATGCTCACGGCGGCTGGGGTGGGTTGTACCGATGGTAATCATCAGTTGCCGAGTGGCCTTTGGCAGGAACTGCGAGAGGCTTGCTACCGCCGTTATGGTACCCGCAACCTCGCCACGGGTTGGGTCAGCAATTTCAACATTGAGCCGCATGTAGGCGATAGCATCCTGAAAGCCATGGCCCGAGCAGAAAAGCTGTTGACCGTGTACCACGGCTGGCGCTTCAGCCGGGTGGAAATGACCAAGGGAGCGCCGACACCAACAATTGCTGCCGTGCTGTTTACCAATGGCAAAAAGACCATGCGGGTAGCGGCCCGGGTGGTGGTAGATGCTACCGACCTGGGTGATGTATCGGCCGCGGCTGGCGTGCCCTACCGCAAGGGCATGGAGCCCGATGCTGCCGTGGGCGAGGTGCTGGGGGTGAGCACGGCCAACGGGGTGGTGCAAGACCTGACCTGGGCGGCCATTTTGAAAGACTATGGTGCCGGGGCAGACAAAACAATCGCCCGGCTGGCCGGCTACGACCCGGCGGAGTTTGACTGTAGCCAAAATGCCTTTTGTGCCGACAAAGGCAAGCTGTACAGCAATGTGGACCCGCAAAAAATGCTGGACTATGGCAAATTGCCGAACAAGAAATACATGATCAACTGGCCGAGCAACGGCAATGATTTTTATACCGATGTAATAGAGCGCAGCCCTGCCGAACGCCAGAAGGCATACGATAGCGCCCGGCAAAAGACCCTGCGGTTTGTGTACTACATTCAGCAGCACCTCGGCTTTAAGCACCTGGGCCTGGCCGATGACGAGTTTGGTACCAAAGACCGCCTGGCCTACATGCCTTATCACCGCGAAGGCCGCCGGCCGGTGGGGCTGGTCACTTTCAGCATTCCGCATATCCTGCATCCCTTTTCCGACACGCTGGCACCGCTGTACCGCACCGGCATCAGCGTGGGCGATTACCCTATCGATCACCATCACCGCGAATACAAAGGGCCGCTGCCCGAGCTGCATTTTCCAAAAGTACCATCGTACAGCCTGCCGCTGGGTGCGCTGATTCCGGCGGCGGTGGCCAATTTGGTGCTGGCCGACAAAGCCATTTCAGTAACAAACGCGGCCAATGGCACCACGCGGCTGCAGCCGGTGGTACTGCTGACGGGTCAGGCGGCCGGCATGCTGGCAGCGAAAGCCGCCATCCAACAGGTGGCTCCTGCAGCCGTTCCGGTTCGACAGGTGCAAAAAGGCCTGCTGGAGCGAAAGGTGATGCTGATGCCTTACCTGGATGTAAAGCCAACCGATGCCGATTTTGAGGCGATT